>DASXQN010000246.1:0-6747 GCA_036507155.1 Anaerolineales bacterium | reverse complement strand
TCTCGTCCTGCCAGGTCAAAACAGTGATGCCGTCTGCCTCGATTTTTCCCCACAGCCGACCCAGGTCAACGGAGACGCGTGCTTCCACGATCCGCTCGATCACCTTCGCGCCCAGGCCCGCTTCGGCCAACGCGGCCGCATCCGCGGACCAGGCCGCCTCCAGATCTCCGAAATAATGAAGCAGCGCCTGCAAGCGAACGGCGCCGATGCCTCTGATCAGGTTGAAGCCGATCCAGTAGCGTTTATCGTCCATTTTTCGAATTCCGTGAATTGAGCTTTGCAACAGCGCGCCCTCGGAAAAGCCCCCTCGATCCGCTCAGGAGCGAGGCTCGTCGAGCAGACCGTCCAGCAAGTGCACGCGCATCACGCGCTGTACCGCGTCGATCTCCAGGATTACTGCCGGGATGGCCGGCAGCAACACCTCGCGCCCGGTCGAGTCCGTCACCACGTATACATCGTTGGCGCCGGTCTCGATGATCTCGGTCAATTGCCCCAATTCCCGGCCCTGATCGTCGACGACGTTCAGCCCGTACAGTTGGTGCTGGTAAAGCTGGCCCTCCGGCAAGGGCGCGGCATCCGCGGCTTTGATGAACACCCATTGATTGCGAAAGATGCCGGCTTCCTCAGGCGAGTCGACGCCTTCGAATCTTACCAGCCTGCCGTCGCCATGCGGCCTCAGCCCGGCCACTTTCATGGCCCGGTGAGATTCGCCGACAAAGAGCTTCCTGCCGGCTTTCAGCCGTTCTGGAAAATCGGTATGCAGATCCATGATGATCTCCCCCTGAACTCCGTGCGGTCGGCGCAAAAATCCGACCGCCAAATACACAGGCTCGCCAGCCGGCGAGCCTGAACTTCCTGAATTCATCTTCGGCATCAGTGCGGCTCTACAACATCCAGGGTCGCCTGTTTGCCCGCCCGCTCGGCCGCCACCCTCAGCAGCGTGCGTATTGAGTTTGCCACTTTGCCGCTCTTGCCGATGACGCGGCCCATATCGTCCTTGGCCACGCTCAGTTCCAGCCGCACCCGATTGCCGCTGCCGGACTCACGCACCTCAACAACTTCAGGGTGCTCCACGAGGGAGCGGGCAATATATTCGATCAATGCTTTCATCGCTGTCTCTAATTTCCTTCCCGGCCAACAGCGGCCGGAGGCGGACTCTATTCCTTGCGCGTCCGCTGCGGCGCGGCGCGTTTGCTCTCGGCTTCGGCGGCTTCCTTGAGCAAGCCCTCGACGGCCTCGCCCTTCTTAAAGCGCTCGTAGCGATCCATCAGGCCGGCGGTCTTGAACACCTGCGCGGCGGATTCGGTCGGCAGCGCGCCCTCTTTCATCCACTGATATATGCGATCTTCCTGAACGTGGATCGTTGCAGGCTGCGTGCGCGGATTATAAAAGCCGAGGATTTCAAGAAAGCGGCCGTCGCGCGGCATTTCCTTGTCGGCAGCGACAATACGGTACGTGGGTTGACCCTTTAACCCAACACGGCGAAGACGAATGCGAACCATCGTAAGCGTTCTCCTTAAATTAGTGGTCGATTAGTTGCTGGCGGAAGACCTGCGGTGGGCGCGCAGGATGTGCTTGCACTTGCCAGTCTGAAACGCACAGGCGCTTATTCTACCAGAGATTGGCCGGGCAGCGTGAAGGAAATCCTTGCGCCGCTCGCGGCCAGCGATTCGGCCCGGATGCGGCCACCGTGAGCCTGCACGAGGTACTTTGCGATCGATAATCCGAGTCCCATGCCGCCGGAATCGGCAGACTTGTGGAATCGGTCGAAGATCCGGATGAGATCCTCGGCTGGGATGCCGGGGCCCTCATCCTCGACGGAGAGTTGTACGATTCGCTCCGCGCCCGCGCCGGATTCCGTTAAATGGATTCTGACCTCACTCCCGCGCGGACTGTAGCGCAGCGCGTTGCCGATAACATTCGACAAGACCTCGCGTACGCGCAGCGGATCGACGTCGATGGTGGGTTCAGCGTCAAGCTTCAACACGAGCTTCACACCGGCAGCGTCCGCTTGCGGCTGCGAGCCTGCCGCCACCTCGCGGACCAGGCCAGCCAGTTGCGTCGGTTCGCGCCGCAGCTGTAGGGCGCCGCTCTCCGCGAGCGCGAGTGTGCGCAAATCGTCGACCAATCGGGACATCATATTGGTCTCGTCCAGCACGGATCGCAGCCGCGAGGAATCCATCGGATAGAGGCCGTCCAGCATGCCTTCCAGCGTACCGCGCATCACCGTCAAGGGCGTACGCAGTTCATGCACGAGATCAGCCAGCATGGCGCGGCGGCGGCCGTCGTCCGCTTGCAGGCGCTCGGCCATGAAGTTAAAGGCGCCTCCCAGAGATCGCATCTCAGGTATGCCGCGCTCTTCGACGCGCACAAGGTAGTCGCCTTCTGCAATGCGCCTGGACGCGTCCAGCAGCTCATCCAGCGGCGTGGACATGCGCAGCAGACTGCGCATCGCCCGGGCAACGGCCATCATCATGAGGATGATGAACAACACCCCGGCGGGGATCGCCCACGCCTGGTAGCGGAACGGGAATTGAAGGAATCCCAGCGCATCCGCGGCGAGCGAGAGGAGCGAGATGAATCCCACCATCCCGAGGAACGCAAAGATAAGGACGAAGCAGCCCAGCCTGCGGAAAAAAGGATTCCTCCGCATTTGCCAACGCCGCGGCGGCCAGGTCTCGTTCTCAGGCCACCAGGGCGGGCGCTCGCGAGGTTGAAAGTGACGGTGGTGTCTCATTGGATTGGGGAGGACTCGGAGGCAGCGCGCGATTCAGCCGGCGAGCCTAATGGCCGGCACTACTTGTCGGCGAACTTGTAGCCCACGCCGTATACCGTGAGCACGTACCGCGGGTCGCCCGGCTTGCGTTCGATCTTGCGCCGTATATTCTTGATATGCGCGTCGATGGCGCGCTCATACGACTCGAATGCCACGCCGTGAACCGCGTCCAGCAGTTGCCCCCGCGTGAACACCCGTCCGGGCTGCCGCGCCAGCGTCGCCAGGATCTCGAATTCGGTGGCCGTCAGGTCCTCGAGGCCGCGCCCGTCGCGGGTCACGCGCAGACGCGGCACGTCCAGGCTCAAGTCTGCGACCTGGATGATCTCCGCCTGCGCGAAATCGGCCGCATTCTCGATCCGCCTGAACACGACGCGGACGCGCGCGACAAGCTCCTTCGGACTGAACGGCTTGGTGATGTAATCATCCGCACCCAGCTCCAGCCCGATCAGCTTATCGGACTCCTCAGCGCGCGCCGTCAGCATGATGATGGGCGCATTGGAGAGCTTTCTAAACTTGCGGGTAAAGTCCAGGCCGTCCATCTGAGGCAAGCCGAGATCCAGAATGACCATGTCCGGCTTCTCGGCGCGCGCCGCCGTCAACGCGGACTGTCCATCATGCGCAACGCGAACGCCGAAACCGGCGTGCTCGACATAATCCCTCACCAATTGGGTGATCTTTGGTTCATCGTCGACGACCAGGATTGTTTTCATATGAGCGATCGTCATTGCGGTGGACCGTACTACGGCGACGAAGCAATCTCCTTCGGTACGGGGAGATTGCTTCGGCACTGCGTGGCTCGCAATGACATGCGAGTCAATTATACGTGCTTATTCTTTCTTGTCGTCTTCAGGCTGTTCCCCATGCGCCCGCTTGTGCCACTCTTCGAAGAACGGCGGTCCGCCTTCGCTATGCCGTCCCCAAGGGCCGTTGTGATGCATGTGTCCCCAGCGAGGACCCCAGAGCATGACCCGAAAGGCCTTGAGCGCGATGAGCAGCAGGAAGAGCGGGAGCAGCAATCCGAAGCAACCGAAACCGAATCCGAACGGGTGGTGGAAGGGCATCCCATACCCGTAGTATGGATACGGCGCCGGTACCGGCTCGCCCGCCGGCGCCTGGATGGTGACAGGCGAACCTTGCGCTACCCCCGCCTGATAGGCGAAAAAGCCGATGCCTGCGATGGCCGCGACCAATACCAACGCGGCGACGATCCGTAAACCAATTTTTCCGTCCATGTTTCACTCCTTTGTGATTATGAACGAAAGTATAGATTTCGGATGTGAATTGAATGTGAATGTAGGAAGGAGAAATGCAGCAGCCGGATTTTGGCGTACGCGACCTATCCAAACAACTTCGGCAAGCCCTTTCCCCCGGTTTTCTGCATCATTTTGATCAGCTTCTGCGCTTCGCGGAACTGCTTCATTAGCCGGTTGACGTCCTGCACTTGCACGCCCGAACCAGCCGCTATCCGCCTGCGACGCGCAGCATTCAATAATTCCGGGTTGCGACGTTCCGCGCGGGTCATTGACTGAATAATGGCTTCGCTGAGCTTGAAAGAATTTTCGATCTCCGCGGGATCCGCCTGGCGGGCTGCCTGGCCATACTGCCCGGGGAGCATGTCCATGATCTGGGAGAGCGGTCCCATTTTTTTCATCTGTTTCATTTGATCCAGCCAGTCCTCGAGCGTGAACTGGCCCTTCAGCATGCGCTCCGCGCTCTGCTGCGTGGTTTGAGCGTCGAAGGCGGCTTCGGCCTTTTCGATCAAGCCGATCACATCGCCCATGCCGAGGATTCGCGAAACGATGCGGCTCGGGTCGAAACTCTCGAGCGCATCCAGCTTTTCGCCTGTGCCAATGAATTTGATCGGCACGCCCGTCACCGAGCGTATGGAGATGGCCGCACCGCCGCGCGCATCGCCGTCCATCTTGGTCATGACCAATCCGGTGATGGCCATGTACTCGCGGAAGCCCTGGGCGATGTTCAGCGCTTCCTGTCCGAGCATGGAATCGATCACCAGCAGCGTCTCTACCGGCGGCGCATTTTCCGCGATGGCGTTCAACTCGTTCATGAGCTCGGCGTCCAATTGCGAGCGGCCGGCTGTATCGACGATCATCACGCTGAAGCCGCCCTTTTCGGCCTTATCGAGCGAGCGGTGGACGAGCGCGGGCGGGTCCAGCGCCTCGTCGGACTCGACCGGCAAATCCAGCCGCTTCCCGAGCTGCTGCAATTGTTCGACCGCGGCCGGCCGGTACGGGTCGCCGGCGACCAGCATTACGCGCTCGCCCTTCGAGCGCAGCAATTGCGCCAGTTTGCCCGCTGCCGTCGTCTTCCCCGAGCCTTGCAATCCGACCAGGAGCAACACCCGCGGTTTTGGGCCGGACAAATTAAGCGGCGATGGTTCACCCAGCGTCGCAATTAATTCCTCGTTGACGATCTTGATGACCTGCTGGCCGGGATTGAGCGCTTTCGAGACCTCTGCGCCCACCGCGCGCTCACGGACCCGCGCCAGGAACGACTTCACAACGGTGAAGTGCACATCCGCTTCGAGCAGCGCAAGCCGCACCTCGCGCAGCGCGGCATCCACATCCGCCTCGCTTAGCTTGCCGCGGCGGCGCAGGCCTTCGAATACTTGATTGAGACGTCCGGTGAGGGTTTCAAACATGACGATTATGCGGCGGCATTGTTGCAAACGCTGCATCTGCGGTAGATCCCCAGGAGATCAGGCTGGGATTGTAGCGTGAAGCCGGCCGAGGGTCAAGAAACATGCGTTGGGAGGCGCATTCTACGTCCTGCTTGACAATCTCTTTTTCTACTAGTAAAATCACCCACGCTTAACAATCGAATATCTGGCCGAGATAGCTCAGTTGGTAGAGCACGCGACTGAAAATCGCGGTGTCGTCAGTTCGATTCTGACTCTCGGCACTCGGCCAGTACAATCGGCCAGAAAATGCGGGCGTGGTTCAGTGGTAGAACGTCTCCTTGCCAAGGAGAAGGTCGTGGGTTCGAATCCCATCGCCCGCTCTTTTTGTTCTTGAAATGGCGTCGTGGCCAAGTGGTAAGGCAAGGGTCTGCAAAACCCTGACCACGGGTTCAAATCCCGTCGACGCCTCTCATTCAATCCATCCAGGTTCTGCAACCCCCAATGACGCCTCGCGGCGTCATTTTTTCGCGGAGCTATGGCCGGATGATTCCTGACACTAATTTCCTGCAAAAAGCCCTATAATATCTTCTGCCTTTGCGCGGCCAGGTTTAGGGATCAGTCCATCATGAAGCCGTTCTCTCGGGGCGTTCCGCTAAAGTCCTTTATCGATAAAGCTATGCGTGCGCCGGTTTTCGAAGGGGATGAAGAGAAGACGCGGTCCGCCGAGATCCTAAACGCCATCCTGATCGCAACGCTGCTGGGGGCCCTGCTATCAATTCCGCTGCTGCTCATCGCCCCGACTACATCCGCCCAAATGACCCGGATCGGCGCCTGGCTTGTCCTGGTGGCCTTGGCATTCGGGGGCCTCGGCATCATGCGGCGGGGCCGCGTCACGCTCGCCAGCGCGGTCACCGTCATCGGGATTTGGCTGATCGCGACCGCCGCGATCTTGATTGGCGGCGGCGGCGTGCGCTCGCTCGGATTCCCCGGCAACATCATTTTTGTGGTCATTGCGGCCCTGCTGCTGGGTCGGCGCGCCGCCGCCTGGATGGCTGTGCTGTCGATCTTGACCGGTTTGCTTCTCGTCTACTGGCGCGCAACGGGATGGATCGCGGAGCTGCCGGCTCCTGACAGTGACACCGAGATCTGGCTGCTGCAGTCGGTGTACACGATCTCCGCCGCCATACTGCTCGGATTGGCGCTCCGCCTCATCGACCGCGCTTTCGCCCGCGCCCGGCACGATCTGGCCGAGCGGCGTCAGGCCGAGCAAACCTACCGAAATATCTATGAGAACGCGGTGGAAGGTTTCTTCCAATCCAACCTCGCCGGAAAA
>DASXQN010000245.1:0-3503 GCA_036507155.1 Anaerolineales bacterium | reverse complement strand
TGCTCGATACGATGGACCTCGAACGCGAAAAAGGCGTCACCATCAAGGCCTCGGCCGTGCGCATGTTCTATACCAAAGACGGCCAGCAATACGAGATCAATTTGATCGATACGCCCGGGCACGTGGACTTCGGTTACGAGGTCAGCCGCGCGCTCAAAGCGTGCGAAGGCGCGGTGCTGGTGGTGGACGCGTCGCAGGGCATCGAGGCGCAGACCCTCGCCAACCTGTACCAGGCCCTGGACGCAGACCTGACCGTCATCCCCGTGATCAACAAGATCGACCTGCCGTCCGCCCGTCCCGACGAGGTGGCCGAAGACGTGGGCAGCCTGCTCGGGGTCCCGCCCGAATCGGTCATCCGCATCTCCGCCAAGGAGGGCCTCAACGTCGAGAAAGTGCTGGAGGCGATCGTCGAGCGCGTCCCCCCGCCCAAAGACGCGGACGACGCACCCCTGCGGGCCCTGATTTTTGATTCACACTACGATTCGTACAAAGGTGTGATCGCCTACGTGCGCGTGATCGAAGGCTCGCTCAAGTCCACGGACGTGCTGCGCATGATGATCACCAAGACCGATATGAAGCCGGTGGAGATCGGCATCTTCGCGCCGGGCATGAAACCGGTCCAGAGCCTGGGCTCCGGCGAAGTGGGCTACATCGCCACCGGATTCAAGACCGTGCACGAGTGCCGCGTCGGCGATACCATCACGCGCGCCGCCGCGCCCGCGGCCGAACCGCTGCCGGGTTACCGCGTGCCCAAGCCGATGGTCTTCGCCGGAATCTATCCCGTCGAGGCCGACGATTACAGCGACCTGCGCGAAGCGCTCGATAAGCTCCAGCTCAACGACGCCTCGCTGACGTTCCAACCCGAGACCTCGCAGGCGCTCGGCTTCGGGTTTCGCGCCGGCTTTCTCGGTCTCTTTCACATGGAGATCATCCAGGAGCGCATCGAGCGCGAGTACCTGCTGGATGTGTTGTTTACCGCACCCTCGGTGGAATATGAGGTCGTGCTGTTGGATGGAAAGACCGTGCTGGTGGATTCGCCCGCCACGCTCCCGGACGAAGCGCAGGTGGCCGAGATCCGCGAACCGTGGATGACGATCGAGATCATCACGCCCACGGACTATTACGGCCCGATCATGGACCTGGTCACCAAACGGCGCGGCGTCTTCAAGCAACAGGAATATCCCGCGCCGCATCGCGTCCAGCTTGATTTCGAGATCCCGCTGTCCGAGATCATCGTGGACTTCTTCGATGAACTCAAATCACGCACCAAGGGCTATGCTTCGCTGGATTATCAGTTCCTCGAATATCGACCGGATAAACTGCAGAAGCTCGAGATCCTGGTCAACGGTGAGCCGTTGGACGCGCTGGCCGCCATCGTCCATGAGCGGGAAGCCTTCCACAAGGGCCAGCGCCTGATCACGAAACTCAAGGAGATCATCCCGCGCCAGCTGTTCGACGTGGCCATCCAGGCCGCGGCCGGCGGACGCGTGATCTCGCGCGCCAACGTCAAGGCCACGCGCAAGGATGTGCTCGCCAAATGCTATGGGGGTGATATCACCCGCAAGAAGAAATTATTGGAGAAACAAAAGCGCGGCAAGAAGCGGCTCAAGATGGTGGGCAACGTGGAGATCCCGCAGGAGGCCTTCATGGCGGTGCTGAAACTGGGAGAGGAATGACACTAAACACAAAAAGCACGAAGGACTCAAAGGATCAAATCAAGGTCAGAGAGAATCCCTTCGTGTCCCTTCGTGTCCTTAGTGGTTAAGAAATGTCTCAATTCCTGAAAGACTCCAAACGCTGGCTGCCGGGCGCCCTCGTCAGCCTGATCCTGATCGCCGTGATCCTGTATTTCGTGGATTTTGGCGCGATGGCGGACGCGCTGCGCACCGCGAACTATCCCATCCTCGCCGTTGCGATGATGCTGTCGTTCGTCTGGCTGGCGATACGCGCCATCGTCTGGCGCACGCTGCTGCGCGAACGCGCCACATACAAAGATGTCTTCTTTACCGTGGGCGAAGGCTATCTGCTCAATAACTTTCTGCCCTTCCGTCTCGGCGAGATCGGGCGCGCCTTCCTGCTCAGCCGCAAATCGGATCTGCGCTTCGGGGAAATCCTGCCGACCATCGTGATCGAGCGGGCGGTGGACCTGGTCTTTTCCGCCATTATCTTTTTGAGCGCGCTGCCGTTCGTGGTCGGCGCACAAGGATCCGAACGCATCGGCATGGTGGTCGGCGCGGCGGTTTTGCTCGCGCTGCTCGGACTGTATGTGCTGGCGCGCAAACGCGACTGGGCATTGACCGTCTTCCGCAAAGTTTCCACGCGCTGGCCGCTTCTGCAAAGATTGGACGGCCTGGTGGAGCCCTTCTTCTCGGGCCTGGCCGTGCTCACGGACGGCTGGTTGTTCGCGCGTTTTCTGTTCTGGATGGCCGTCAACTGGGGCGTCGCCATCCTGTCGTATTACTGCATGATCCGCGCATTCTTCCCGGAGGCCCAGCTGGTCTGGGGCATGTTCGGCCTGGGCGCGGCGGCCTTCGGCGGCGCGATCCCGTCCCTGCCGGGCGCGGTCGGCACCTTTGAAGGCGCCTTCGGCGGCGCGCTTGCGTTACTCACCGGAGATCAATCCACCTCGCTAACAGTTGCGCTGACCGGCCGTTTATACAATTACCTCAACAGCGGTGTGGTCGGCGGCATTGGCCTGGCGCGTGAAGGGCAGACGCTGTCCAGCGTATATCGTCAACTGATGAGTTTTCGGGAAAAGAGCAAGAGGGCCGAAAGCGAGTAACAATGTTCCCTCTGTATGACACCGCGCGCTCGCGCAGTTTCCCTGTGGTCAATTGGTCCTTGATCGCTGTCAATGTGCTGGTTTTTCTGTATGAACTGCAATTGAGCGCGTCAGGGTTGCAGGGATTCATCAAAACCTGGGGCCTGGTCCCGGCCCGCCTGCTGGCGCAACCGGCCGCGGCCTGGGTCACGATCTTCGCGGCCGTGTTCCTGCATGGCGGCTGGTTCCACATTCTGAGCAACATGTGGGTGCTGTTCATCTTCGGTGACAATGTAGAAGATCGCATGGGCCCGGGCGGCTACCTGGTCTTTTACCTGTTGAGCGGCGTCGCGGCTGGATTGCTGCAGGCCTTCGTCCTGCCAACCAGCACACAGCCGATGGTGGGCGCCAGCGGCGCGATCGCCGGCGTGCTGGGCGCATACCTGATCCTTTTCCCGGGTGCACGCGTAGCCAGCCTGGTGCCGATCCTGTTTATCTTCACGATCATCGAGATCCCGGCCCTGGTCTTCCTCTTGTTCTGGTTCGTTACACAGTTGTTTTCCGGCTTGATGTCCCTCAATGGCGCCAGCGGCGGCGGCAGCGGCATCGCCTGGTGGGCGCACGTCGGCGGATTCCTGTTCGGCATGCTCGGTTCGCAGCTCTTCGCACGCAGGCCCGGCTACCGGACGTGGTAAGAAACGGATAACAACGGATAAACGGATGGAAATGGATTGAGGGCACC
>DASXQN010000244.1:0-7342 GCA_036507155.1 Anaerolineales bacterium | reverse complement strand
CTGCAAGCCTTCCTGGGATCGCTCACAACGATCGGATTTCTTCTCGTGCTGGGGGTCGCCGGTTTGGGCAGCGCGCTGCTCCGGCGCAACGACGGCAAGCTGGCCCGCTCGGCCATGGGAGCAGCCGGCGGCTTCCTGCTTCTGGTTGGCGTTGTGATGACCTTGCTGACCCTCCGCACCATGACGGCCGGTTCGGCTACGGTAACGGCACTGCTCAACGACAAGATCATCGCCGAGGACAGCTGCGGAGACAACAGTACTTGCTCGCGTTACGTGCTCGAGATGCGCAGCAGTACGAAGTCGTATGATGTGCAGGTGGATGCGTCGGCGTATGAGCGGGCGCAGGTAAACAGCTGCTACCAGGTAAACTACTATCCGGGCAGGGGATTGATGGGCGCATCGCAGGCCGTGGACTCGTACGAGTATGTTTCGAATGTAACCCGCGTCGAAGCGCTGCCGGCTTCCGAGTGCCAGTAAATTAGCCGGAAAAAATCCCCTCTCGAATTACGGAGAGGGGATTTTTTCGGCCGTTTTTGCGAGACCGATGGCGTTGAGCATTTCCTCATTGCTGGCGTACTTGAATTCCTCCACGCCGCGTTTTTGCGCCTCGGCGGACTCGACCGCCTCGAGCTTCTTGATATCGTCGTTCGTAACGACCGGTCGATCAAGGCTCTTGAGCTTGATGACAAGCGGCGCCAGGTCGTGCGCCCGGGGCGTTTGAGTCTGCAGGTACGCCCAGACGGACCTGGCGGCGTTGATGCCGTCCTTGCGCGCGACACCCACCAATCCTTCGCTGGCTTTGCGCGACCAGCCGCCTACGAAAACGTCCTCGATGGGCTTCTGTGTTTGCGGGTCGAAGGCTTCATACGAATTGCCGTCCATGGGGAAGCGCGGCGCCGGGTTCTTGATGAATTCATTTGACTCGACCGGCAGACCGAAGGACTCATCCACCTTGTCGCCAATGGCAAAGATAACCGTGTCCGCATCCAGCGTGCGTTTGTGGCCGGTGCCTTTCGGCTTGGTCTGGCCGTCTTTTAGCGTGAGCAGGTTGTCTTCGATCTCGAGTTGAGTCACGACACCGTTCTCGCCGAGCATGCGCACGGGCGAGGCCAGGAACTCGAATTTGAAGCGCGCCTCCCCGAATTTCGGGTCGCCTTTGGCGAGGGCATCCATGACCTTGTGGCGGCCGATCTCCGAGTCCTGTTGGACGGCATCCAGCGCGGGCCGAATGCGGCTCATCTCGCTGTCGAAAGCCTGCAGGTCGAGATTGCCGATGATGTGCTTCATCTCTTCCTTCGTGAAGTTGACCTCGGCTGGGCCGCGCCGTACGACTGCCGTGACCTCATCCGCGCCGGCCTCGCGGATCAGGTAGCGCGCGATGTCCACCATGACATTACCCGCTCCGACAATGATCACGCGTTTGCCGAAACGAAACTTCATGCGGCTGAAAGGCGGCAGTTTATTATAGAAATACACGACATCCTTGGCGTGGTAGACGCCTTCAAGATCCTCCCCGGGCAGTTCGAGCCATTTAGTCCCCTGCGCGCCGACGGCGACCAGGATCGCGTCGCAGCCGAGACTGCGCAGGTCGTCGAGCGTGAGATCGCCTTTCACGCCGAGCGAGACATTTCCATAGTAGTGGAGGTTCGGGTTTTCGAGCGCCTGGCGGAACTGCTTGCGCAGTCCTTCCTTCATGACGTGTTTGTCGGGATAGATCCCGTATTCGGCCAGTCCGCCGGGCTTGACATCGCGATTGAAGAGCGCGACGCGCGCGCCGAGCGTGGCCAGTTCGCGCGCCGCGAACAGCCCGGCTGGCCCTGCGCCGATCACCGCCACATTGAATTGATCCGTCACGAAACCTCCTTGCGCTAACTTTCCAAAACGGGCTGATTATAAGCGGAAAGGCGGACCTCACCAAGTGTGGTCCGCCTTGCGATCATGTGACAACTGCGCGGCCGCCTCCGAAGGACGCGGATCTTTCTATGCTAATATTAAGCCCTGTTGTGTGACAGGAGGCAATATGAGCAGCGATCCCAGCAATGATCCGCGCAGCCGAATGCAAAAGATTCTCTCTTCTGGAGACGAGAAAGAGCAGGCGGACGAGAGCGGGTCGCCGCTCGCGCGTTTGCCTCGGCCCCGTCCCGGGCGCGGACCGGCGAGCGAGTCGCTTGAGCCGCAATCGCCGCCCGGCGGCGGGTCCCGTTCGCAATGGGCGCGCGTCGGCCCGCTGTTCTGGACCGTCAGCGGCGTGCTGTCCCTGATCGTCAACTTCGTCCTGCTCATTGTTGTGATCATCCTGCTGCGCACGCTGGGCGGCGCACAGGCGACCGTGGGAGATCCAGCCGCCGGCTTGTTGGGCGGGCTGTACACGAACTTTGAACGGATGGACCGCGCCAGCATTCGCGCTACGATCCCGGTGGATGCAGAGGTGCCTTTGGCCCTGAGTGTGCCCGTGCAGAAGACCACCGAGATCACGTTGGCCAAGGACGCAGTCATCTCGGGGGCGCGCGTCCGGATCGACACGCCGGCGCTGAACATCGATGCGCCGGCCAACGTCACCCTGCCTGCCGGCACCGTGCTGACCGTGGCCCTGAACTTCAACCTGGACGTGACGAGCAGCATCCCGGTGCATCTTCAAGCCCCGGTGGATATCCCGCTGGCGCAAACCGAATTGCACGAGCCTTTCGTTGGGCTGCAGGATGTACTGCGGCCGTATTACTGTCTGGTTGAGCCCAACGCGCTGACGCTGGACGGTTTGCCTGTTTGTAGATAGACTATCGTCTCGCTATTCTGATCAACTTACTCCTGGAGATCCATGACGGAAAAGGTAACGCAAACGACTTTATCGAACGGCCTGAAGGTCCTATTAAAGGAAATACACACGGCGCCATTGATCTCCTCATGGGTCTGGTATCGCGTCGGCTCGCGGGACGAGGTAAACGGGAAGACCGGCATTTCCCATTGGACGGAGCATATGCAGTTCAAGGGCACGCCGCAGTTCCCGGGACCGGTGTTGGACAAAGCCATCTCCCGCGAGGGCGGCACGTGGAATGCGTTCACGTATCTCGATTGGACCACATACTTCGAGACCATGCCCTCCGATAAGATCGATCTGGCCCTCCGCCTCGAAGCAGATCGCATGGCGAACAGCCTGTTTGACGAGAAGGAAGTAGCCTCCGAGCGCACGGTGATCATTTCCGAGCGGGAAGGGCATGAGAATGAGCCCCTGTTCCTGCTCGGTGAGGCGGTGCAGCAGGCGGCATTCCGGGTCCATTCCTACCATCACGAAGTCATCGGCGATATGGCCGACCTGCACACTATGACGCGCAACGACCTGTTCGATCACTACCGCGCTTTCTATTCTCCCAACAACGCCGTTATGGCTGCCGCCGGCGACTTCGACACAAAGCAGATGCTGGCGCGCATTCGGGAATTGTTCGAGGTGATCCCCGCCTCCGCAGCACCGCCGAGGGTGAGTCGCGTCGAACCCGCGCAACGCGGCGAGGTGAGGTTGGCTGTGGAGGGACCCGGTGAGACGTCGTACGTGCAGGTGGCGTATCGCTTTCCCCCAGCCTCGCACCCGGACTTCTTCGCGCTCTCCGTGCTCGACAGCCTGCTGGCCGGCCCATCGAACCTGAACTTATTCGGCGGCGGCATCTCCAACAAGACCTCGCGGCTCTATCGCGCCCTGGTAGACAAGGAGCTGGCCGTCGGCGTCTCGGCCGGGGCGCAAGCCACGCTCGATCCCTTCCTTTATACATTCACGCTGACGATCCACCCCGAGCGCAAACCCGAGGAGGCCCTGGCTGTGCTCGATGCGGAGCTCCAGCGTGTGCAGGACGAAGAAGTCTCCAAAGACGAGGTGGCGCGCGCCATGAAGCAGGCGCGTGCCCTGTTCGCCTACGGCAGTGAGAACATCAGTAACCAGGCTTTCTGGCTCGGGTACTCCGAAATGTTCGCGGACTATCAGTGGTTCCTGACCTATCTGGATAAACTGGCGGCCGTTGCGCCGCAGGATGTCCAGCGTGTGGCGCGCGACTACCTCCGGCCCCAGTCCCGCGTGGTAGGAACGTATGTACCGGTTGAGGATTCGCAGGTTGAAGGTTTTTCTGTTCCGAAGGAGAGCCAGTGACTCCCCAAAAAGCCAAACGTGCCAACCTGAAATCTTCAAGTCTTCCGGGTCCGGACGACATCCACCGCGAGGTGCTGGCGAATGGGATCACGGTGCTGGCACGCGCCAATTTCAATAGTCCGTCGATCTCTGTCAGCGGTTACGTCAAGGCCGGCAGCGTCGCGGAAACGGATGAAAAACTCGGCCTTGCGGATTTCACGGCCTCAGCCCTCATGCGCGGCACACAAAAACGCACTTTCGATCAGATCTTCAACGAACTTGAATCCGTGGGGGCCAGCCTCGGTTACGACTCGGGCGGCACGAGCACCAGTTTTGGCGGCCGCTCGCTCGTGGAAGATCTGCCGTCCTTGCTCGTGTTGTTGTCGGATACGCTGCGCGAGCCCGTCTTCCCGAGCAATGAGGTCGAGAAGTTAAGATCCCAGCTGCTAACGGGACTTGCGATCCGGGCACAAGATACATCCGACATGGCGGACTTGACCTTCGATCAGATCGTGTTCGCGGGCCATCCCTACGGCCGGCCCGATGACGGCTGGCCGGAGACCGTTCAGGCAATCACGCGCGATGACCTGGTCAATTTTCACCGCGCCTACTTCGGACCTCGCGGTCTGGTGATTGCCATCGTTGGCGCTGTCGAGCCGAAGCAGGCTGTCGCCGAAGTACAGCGCATTCTCGGGGCGTGGCAGGTGGATGGCCAGCACGACCTGCCGCCGCTGCCGGAGCTTACCCCGCTGGCGGAAACGCTCCAGCGTCACCATGCCATTCCCGGAAAATCGCAGTCGGACCTGGTAATCGGAACCGTCGGCCCGCGGCGTAAAGACCCGGCCTTCTTTAGCGCCTCGCTGGGAAACTCCATCCTGGGCCAATTCGGGATGATGGGGCGCATCGGCAACGTGGTGCGTGAGAAGTCCGGCCTCGCATACTACGCGTATTCGAATCTGAGCTCGGGCCTCGGTCCCGGCTCTTGGCAGGTCAGCGCGGGCGTCAATCCGGCCAATGTGCGGAAGGCCGCCGATCTGATCGTGAAGGAGTTGGTGCGATTCGTGAACGACGGCGTGGAAGCCGAAGAGCTGGCGGACAGCCAGGCAAACTACATTGGGCGGCTGCCGCTCTCTTTGGAATCCAATGCAGGTGTGGCCGGCGCGTTGATCAACATTGAGCGATATGAGCTCGGGCTGGACTATTATCGCCGCTACGCCGATCTCGTCGCGGCGGTCACGCGCGAAGAGGTGGTCGAAACAGCCCGCAAGTACATCGACCCAGAGCGCCTCGGCATCGCAACCGCAGGCTCCGGTTAGCGGAGCGTGGGATTAATGAGACTATCCTCCGGCGTCGACATGATCGAGATCGACCGCGTGCGCGAGGCCATGGCGCGCCACGGAGATCAATTCTTGCAGCGTGTCTACACCACAGCCGAGATCAATGATTGCGGCGGGCGCATCGAGTCGCTGGCGGCGCGATTCACCGCGAAAGAAGCGGTGGCGAAGGCGCTCGGAACCGGGATCGGGGATGTGCGCTGGACCGACATCGAAGTGGTAGGCGATGAGAACCGCGCGCCGTCGTTGAAGCTTCACGGCGCCGCGCAAAGGATTGCCGAAGAAAAAGGCTACTTAACCTGGTCCATCAGTCTGAGCCATACGCATGAGCACGCCGTCGCGTTCGCGGTTGCCCTCGGATAAAAAAAGACCTCCCGCGGACCAGTTCCGCCCCGCTGGCTTCATGCCAGCGGGATTGCGCACGGGCGGCACGACGCCGCCCGGCTGCGGGAGGTTTGCGGGAGGGACTTGGACTCAGGCAGGGCTCGCCACGCAAGTTAATCCTGGTCCTCGACGCCAATCCAAATGTGGCCGGGCAAGACCGGCCGATACGGCCGGATCGTGATGTTCTCCGCCTTCGCCGTGAAGGGGCCGCCGCTTAGCATGGTCGGATGGACCAGACAAAGGTCCGGGAGCCGACCGTATTTATTCTTGTAATATTGGGCGGCTTTCTTGATCTTGCTGTCCAAGGTCGCGTGCGAGTCGTTGTCATACCAAAGCATACCGGTGTGCATAGGAAACTCCTAATCTAGGCTGGGGATCCAGAACTTGAGCCACTCGTTCGCTTCAGGCATGGCGAATTCCACACCTTTCTGTAGGGACATGAGCGCGTCGTCGAAGGAGCGGGAAAGACGGCGCAGCTGTGCCTGGTCCTCGACCTGCCCAAAGAAGCGCAACCGGAAGAGTTCGAGCCAGCTCTCGAGCTTATCCATATCTTTCGGATTGAGCGTGACGATCGGCCAAACGCGGCGGGCGGGGCCGCGCAAGAGCAGCCAGCGCAGATTCTGACGCGCATCGAAGTCCATTTTCGTGATGAAGCTAAGATCATCGATCAGCAACAGGATCGAGCGCTTCTCACCCCGGTGGGAATGCGCCCAGCCGGACATTGAAAGCAGGAAATCGTTCGCCTTGGCATCGAAACACGGGAAGACATCGATGCAATTGGGGGAAAAAGCGATGTCCTGCCATTCCTCGGGATGCGCGCTGATCACGCCGTATTGCACGTCCTGAGGCGTGTGCAGCCAGTCGGCGGCCCGCGCGATATTCTGCAGGAATGCTGTTTTGCCGCTTCCCGAGTCGCCCGCAAGCAAGATCGGTCCTGGGACAGAATCGGCGAGGTTGAGCAGGACGGGGAAGCCGTCCTCAGCCAGGCCGAGGAAGAGTGCTTCCTTCGGAAGGTGCCCGGCGTCTGCCAGAACACGGCTCAACGGGGGGTGCTGGAACCGTGTGGTGCCGCGAGCAGCCGCGATCTCCGGCGCGAGTTCGGTCAAGGCTTCGATCATCAATGCGTAGCGGTTAGAATCATCCATATTGGACCACCTGTGTAGGGTTAGAACGGATGTTCTAATAATACAGAGTCGGCTCCGAATTGTCAAGAGGCAATCGGAATGAGGTTTCATCGCGCACCGAGGCTTGACCGATGTTCTGATTGCTGATACACTCGGCCTTCGTGCTCCCTCCGCGGGAGCACTTTAATTGAGGAGTCTTGCAGGCGCTTGGTCGCCTTGGTATAATCGGCCTGCTTAATCGGCAGTGCCGACGTAGCTCAATCGGTAGAGCACCCGCCTTGTAAGCGGGCGGTTACGAGTTCGATTCTCGTCGTCGGCTCCAGGTAGGATGTTGGTCGGTTCGCCTCTCCCGCGAGGGGCGAAGCGACCTGTAGACTAACCGACGGCCG
>DASXQN010000243.1:0-6925 GCA_036507155.1 Anaerolineales bacterium | reverse complement strand
ATACTCTTCCTGGATATCATCGACCTCGAAAGCCGTGAAGGGTATGCCGTCCTTGCGCAGGGCCGATTTAAGCGCCTTCATGGCGGGATAAGCGGCATTGGGCTCAAGCAGCAGCTCGGTACCGTCCCGATCCTGAGGCGAGACCACCGTCAGCCAGCGCGCGCCTTCCCCCAACGGAATGTCTCTCTTTTTCACAAATCCCAGCATCTCGGTATAAAACTTCAGAGCCTTGTCATAATCGTCTATGGACACACTGGTGAGCTTGATTCTCATCGCGAGTTTCCTTTCGTCAGGAGTGCGGTAGCCGCCCAGCAATCGAGCTGTCGAAATTCGCTGGGACTGAGGCCGTACTGTTGCTTGAACGCCTTGCTGAACGCCGCGTGCGAATCGTAGCCGGCGGCCAGCGCAACCTCCGTGATATCCACAGCGCCCATGCGTAGTTTTTGCCCGGCACGTTGCATCCGGAGGCCGCGCACGTACGCGGCGGCGCTTTGACCGGTATGGGCGGTGAAGATGCGGTGGAAGTGGGGCACGGAGAAGCCGGCCACGGCCGCCAGCACCTGCCGATCCAGCGGTTCGCCGATATGCTCACGAACGTATTGTTTGGCGGTCTGGATGCGTTCCGAATGATTCGCCACGCTGCGAAGGTCAGTTGCCATGTCCAAAATATATTATACGAGGAAGCTTGTGCGCTATTCCAAATGTATCATCTGGTTGGAATATCTGAAATGTGCGACGCACCTTTGCTCCCGCGGGTGCCTGTGCGCAGGGGCGTCGCACACGAAGAGGTTTCTACGAATATTCTCTCAACACGTATACCCCGACGCTCTGGCTCTTTCCCTTCAGGTCAAGTTCACGAGATTCCAGTTGTCCCGTGTCCATGTCAACGGCTGCCTCGCGGCTGATCAGAATTTCCCCGGCCGCGGCCGTGGACGATAAGCGCGCGGCGACATTGGCCGGATCTCCCAGGACGGTGATATCAGTTGCAGATCCCTCGGATCCGACCGACCCCACAAACGCCACCCCGGTATGGACCCCGATCCCCAACGGTATCCAGGGGCCCTGGGCATCGGCATGCCCCGTGACGCGCAGCAGCTCTTGCGCGGCTTCGATCGCGCGCTGACGGTGATTCGGGCCCGCGAAGCCCGGGACGAACAGGCCGGTGGCTTGATCGCCGGCAAGTTTGTCAACCATCGCCAGGTGGCGGATCAACACCTCAGTGGAGGTTGCAAAGAAGCGGCTGATCAACCGGCTGAATGCCGCCGGGCCCATTTTTTCAGCCAAGGGTGTCGAGCCGCGCACGTCTGCGAATAACATGGTCAGCTCGATCTCGGTGCCTCCCAGATGTTTGCTGGCGGTATCCTGACATTGGCGGCAGAGCTGCGGCGTCAGGCGCGACGGCCCTTTGCCGATCATCCGCATGACCGGCCCGGCGACGCCATGATAGGGCGCGTTGCAAAATTTGCAGCGCGGACCGGTCGGTAATAATCTGAAAAGATGGCGCAATTGACGACCGGGCAAGGGCGGATTATTTCCGGTCAGCAGTCGATACCACCATTGCTCAGGCGGAAGATCGTGTTTTGGCATCGGAGCAATGATTCCTAAAGTTCAACCAGGCTGTATTTGATAAGTATAACTCCGCGTCGCTGTTTGCGTAGACGAGCAACGCGGCCATGAAGTTGCTTCAAACAAATAAACCCCAAGGGCTTTAAAGAGCCTTGGGGTTTATTAATCACGGGCCTTCACCTAACCAGTATTACGATTCCCGAGATGTTTCCAGCTCGGTCCTTCACGCCGCTGCGCTGGTTTTGCTCGCCCTGCTTCTGCTTTGATCGTTGGGGCCGCCGTTAATGCGGCTCTTCCTCGTAGTGCGGCTCAAGCGAGGGGGAGGACGTATGCTCCGTCTCCTCGAAGTCTTTCAAGCTTGAGTAATCGCCTTGGTCCTTCTCCGCAAAATCCAGCGCCCACAGCCACAGGCTGGCGTCATGCTCGGTGAGGCTGGCTTCGCTGAGCCAGGGAAGACGAACCTTGACGCGCCCGTGCAGGTGCCCGCCCGTTGTCAGGTCGGCGGTCTGCTCGCCATCCGTCACATGCGCCTGCCCACCCAGGACCGTGATCACGAAGTCATCGCTGTCGGCATAGTAGGCCAGGTTGAGACCGAGATGACCATGCTCTGAACCGTTTTGCATCTCAACCACCACACCATCGGCGAGCGTAATCTGCGAGCGTGCGCCCTCGTGCAGGGTGGGCTCATGGAAGATGAAGATTTCGCCTCGCTCGAGCCCGAAGTCGAGGCGCGGTGCCTCGAGCGTGCCGCCCAGTTCGTTTAGATCCAGGACGGTGTCCTCGTTAAGGACCACGAGGGTTCCATCATCCAATTCGAGGATTACACCGGAGCCCGGCCCGGTACGGACGCTCTGTCCGTGGATGAGAACCTGGCCCTCGCTTAACGGTGCTGCGTTGGCGTCGGCGGTGTAGCCACCTCCGTCGGCCCAGACAGCTGTGAGCAGGTCAACGGCATCGCCTGTGATCTTGTGCACCGTGGCGTTGCGGTAAGCCAGCGTGAAAGGATATGGCGAAGGGTCGCCCTCGGGAGCTATGACGGGGTACGGGGAAGGGTCGCCCTCGCCACCAGGCTGTAACGCCGTGAATAGTGCCGCATCCACAGCCGCGTAGTCCAGCGCCCCGAGCCAGCCTGCCACGATGGAGCGCGAGGCAAGCGTGGGGCCGGTCCATTTCTTCGGCTGAGCCCGTGCCTCGAGCACCTGTCCTTCTTTGAGATCGAACGTTTCGCTCTGCTCTTGCAGCGTGCATTCGCCTTGAAGGCAGGACGCCTGCCCATTGCCCGACACCGGGTCATAGGCCAGACTGAAGGTGAAATTGCGATAAGGATTGTTGCTCTTGGGCGGGGCGGAGCGGATGCTGCTGAGCGGCGTATCGCCGCCTGTCTCGCCGCCCCATTCGATCTGGAGGAGAGAAGGAGGTGCCTCCCATACCTTCTGTTTTACCTTCACGGCGAAGACCTGACCGTGCTCCAGCCTCAAACGCAGCGTGGGATCTGCCGAAGCAAGGTCCAGCGAGACCAGTTGCAGCTCGCTGTCCTCATTGATAATCAACTGCGTTCCGTCTATCAACTCGAAGACCGCCGCGGAACCATGGCCGGTTATGATCTTTTCCCCAACTTGCAGCGTTTCGCCCTCGGTGGCCGCATGCAGATTGCCCGGCTGGCCAATCTGCACGTCATTGGTGGACCTCTCCACATGGCCGCCTTCGCCTTCGGTGGGAAGCGGCTGCTGCGGGTACGTGTACTGCTGTCCCTCGGCACACTCTTTGTACGGGTACGGGATTGGCCCCGGGGCCGAACAGGGTCGGATCAGGGGGAAGGAGGCCGGGTCCACATCCGCGAAGTCGAGGGTTGCCAGCCAGGAACGGAAATCATCTTCCCCGATTCCGGACCTTGAAACTTCCGTCAGCGTGCCGATGATCGGGCCGCCAAAGATGGTGCCGAGGAACTTCCCGCCGCGCCTGATCTCGAAAGTCACGGGCCCTGAAGCGAATGAACAACTTCCGTCCAGGCACGTAATGCTCAGATCACCACCGCCCGGGTCAAACGCGATTTTGTATGCGCTAAGAAGGTCGCTCAGGTCTTCCCCCTTCCTGGTGCGGGCAATCCTCGCTTCCAATTCCCCGATGTATAACTCAACTTTGACTGGATTTAGACCTGCCCCGTCAATAGCCGGGGACGTGGCAACACCCTCGATGACGTGTATCTCGCCGTGCTCGAGCGACAGGCGCAGCACGGGCTGGTCGTCGGCATCCTGCAAGAGGTCGATGCCAAGCTCTGTGCTCCCGGACACAACGACCAGGGTGCCATCATCCACAGTCAACAGGGCTTGCCCACCCTCGGCGATTGTTATTACGCCGCCTGAGTGGATGGGTTTATCCAGCGTGGCCGGGCCTGTATCTGCGTCCGGAGCGTCTCGTACCTCAACTGTGCCCTCGACCTTGCTGAGCCTGATCGTTGGCTGCCCCTGCTTCTCAACGGAGGGCGAAGTTGTTCCCCCGCAGGCTGCCACCAAAGTTAATACAATTCCCAGACAGAGCGCCAGGCTGATCCGGAGGCTGGCCCGCACAGGCCGCGGCGCGACGAGACGGATACCCCGATGAAAAGTTGAGTGAGCTCCCATGTCTCTCGTCTCCTTGGGCCGGGTGATCCCCCAAAGACAAAACGGTTCGCTATACATATTATCGTACCTGCGTTTCCCTCGCAAGCAGGAAAATGCACAAAACCATGGCATTTGCATTGAGCCGAGGCGGTGAGCGATCTGGTCACGGTGCATCGGCGGTCGGATATCTTAAGATCGCCTCGTGCAGATTCCGTGATGAATATTAATCCGTGCCCGCAAGGGCACGGATTAATATGGTTTAAGATGCATGACTGTTGCACACAATTACGTGTTTGGGAAGTCATGTAATTGACTAGTCAGCCCGGGTTGCCGCTGTCGCGCGGAACAGACTCTCAGGCGCGCGCCCGCGCGTTTCGGCGCGGCAGGCAAGGGTCGGGGATGAAGCGTTTAGTCCCCCGTTCTACTTAGAATTGCACTGGCCACGAGTTGCGACCGCTGTTCCAAGGGGGCTTTGCCCCGGTCAATCGACGGGCTCAGCCCGTCTCGGAGCAATAGAGGTTGAGTTTAGAAGGCGACCGGCAGTGCTTTGACGCCGCGGAAGATCGGATGTTCCTGCCAGTCCCAGCTGTCTGTCGTCAGGCGCAGCTCGGGGAAGCGGCGCAGGATCGTGTTGAACGCGATCTGCGCCTCCAGGCGCACCAGCGGCGCGCCGATGCAGAAATGGATGCCGAGCCCAAAACCCAGATGCCGCCCTTCGTCGCGGGTGATGTCATATCGGTCCGGTTCGGAATATCGCTCGGGGTCGCGATTGCCGGCCGCCAGGATCGAGTTGACCAGTTGTCCCTTGAGGATCGTCTTGCCGCCGAGCTCCACGTCCTCGGCAGCGGACCGGTATGCGATCTGCACCGGGTTGTCGTAACGCATCGTCTCCTCGACCGCCGAGGCGACGCGTGCCGGACGGTCGCGCAGCTTTTGCAACTGATCCGGATTGCGCAGCAGCGCCAGCAGGCCGTTGCCGATCAGGTTGCTGGTGGTCTCGTGGCCGGCGCTCATCAGGATGGTGACGTTGGCGATGAGTTCTTCGTGGGTCAGACGCTCGCCGTGGTCCATCGCGCCTATCAGCGTGGTCAGGATGTCGTTCTGCGGCTCAAGGCGGCGGGCCTGGCTTAGCGTGGTCAGGAATTCCGTCAGTTCCGCCAGGCTCTCGGCGGCGCGCTGCATCGCTTCGGGCGCGTGCGGGGCGGTGCCGAGGATGGCAAAGAGGTCATCGGACCACTGCTTGAAGCGCAGGCGTTCCTCAGCCGGAAGGCCCAGCATCTGTGCGATGACCAGGATCGGCAGCGGATGTGCCAGTTCGCGGATGGCGTCCATCTCGCCTTTGGCTTGCACCTCATCCAGCAGTCCGTCCACGATGCGCTGGATGTGCGGCCGCATCTGGTCCACCGCGCCGGGCGTAAAGGCATTGTTCACTAGCCCGCGCAGGTGCGTGTGGTACGGCGGGTCGGCATAGAACATGGTCTTGGAAAAGGTGTGATAGACCGGCTCGGCGATCTTCTGTTCGTCCTCAGGCAGCCGTTGGAAACCCCGCTGCAGGCCTTGCGCGCGCGAGAAGCGCGGGTCGTTATACACGGAGACGATATCCGCGTAGCGGGTCAGCAGCCAGAAGCGCTGCTCCTCGTCCCAATGCACGGGGTCTTCGGCGCGCAGCCGCGCGTAGAAAGGATACGGATCGGCGCGCACTTCCGGTCGCATCAGGTTGGAGAAACTCAGCGTTTCATGCACGATGGTCACGATCGAAAAGCTCCTGGGTCGAACGCAGCGGATCCGCTCAGGCCGGCAAGCCCTTGCGTATCTCGTCCTCGGTGAAGTGAGTGGACGGCGCCAGATCATCGGGCAGCGGCCGGCTGTCGGGCAGCGGCACGCTGATGCCATCCGCCAGCATCTGGACCTGCGAGTCCGAGATCAACGGCGTGGGCATCATCCCCGAGACCCAGGCGAGCATGCGCTGCGCGAACACGGGGAAGGGTAGGACGATCAGGAACGGCTTGCCCAGCGTTTTGGAGATGCGACGCGCGGCCGTGCTGATCGGAAATTCGTCCGGGCCGACGACGGCCACCGTTTGTTTCGAAAGGCGGTCTTCGAGCAACGCCGCCCGGATGATCGCCACGAGGTCATCGACCGCAATCAAGCGCACGGTGCGCTCGCGCAGCCCCACGGTGGCAAAGACGGGCAGCTTCTTGAGCAGATTTCCAAGATTGTGGAGCAGATGGTCCCCGGGCCCGTATACCAGGCCGGCTTTGATGATCGTGTAATCCAGCCCGGACTCCCGGACGATCTGCTCGCCTTCCCATTTGGTGGTGTGATAGGCGGAGTGGATATCGGGCCGCACGCGCAGGAAGCTCACCAGCACCAGTCGCTTGACCCCGGCCTGTTTGGCGGCTTCCACAACGGAACGCGCGCCATCCACGTGCACCCGTTGGAACGATTGACGCTCGTCCTCTGTGGCGGTTCCGGCGCAATGCGCCACAGCGTTGCAACCGGCAAATGCCCGGGCCAACGCAGCCGTGTCGTTGATGTCTGCTGAAATGAAGGTGGCCTTCTCAGGAGAAGAGATCTCCTTGCCGCGGGTATACAAGCCGCGGGAGATCACGACGACCTCGTGGCCGCGGCTGGCGAGGTCACGCGCCAGGTGTTTGCCGATGAAACCGGTGCCGCCGGTGATCGCGATTTTCATTGAGATCCTTCTCGAACAGAGGAGAGCTTAACCACCAAGGTCACGAAGGAGCACGAAGGTTTTT
>DASXQN010000242.1:0-7887 GCA_036507155.1 Anaerolineales bacterium | reverse complement strand
CGAGCCCACCAACGAACAACAGATGCTGGTCGACGCGATCGGCCGTTTTGCCGCGAGCGATCTCCGTCCGGCCGCGCAGGCGGCAGATCAGAGCACGAGTTTCCCGCAGGATGTGACCGAGAAAGGCTGGCGGCTGGGTTTGGTGCAGGGATCACTGCCTGAGACTTTGGGAGGCCTCGGTGCGCGTTCGGCGGTAACGAGCGTGCTCGCGTTGGAAGAGCTATGTTTTGGCGATCTTGCCGGCGCGCTCGCGATCTTAACACCCTCGCTGCTCACTACACCGCTCCTGCTCGCCGGCAGCGAGAATCAGAAAAGCGCTCATCTTGGCGCGGCCAGCCGGGAGTTGCGGCCGGCTTATACAGCAGCTTTCATCGAATATGCCTTCGATTTCGATCCGAACGATATGCGCACGATCGCGCACATCTCGGGGGATGCATACGTTCTCAGTGGCGAGAAGGCCCTCGTGCCGTTCGCCGCGGACGCGGAGCTGATGCTGGTCTACGCGGCGTTTGACGGCCGCACACAGGGGTTCATCGTGCCGCGCACCGCTGCCGGGCTGACGGTGGCCAGCGAACGCGAGCAGCTGCTCGGCTTGAACGCCCTGCCGCTCTATCGCATTGTGCTGAAGGACGTGCGGGTTCCGATCGCGAATCGCCTCGGCGGCGCGCAAGGACACGACTTTTCGCCGATCCTCGCCTCGATGCACATCGGCTCTGCTGCCGCTGCACTGGGACTGGCCCGCGCGGCGTTTGAGTACAGCCGGGATTACGCCATGCAGCGCGAAGCCTTCGGCATGAAGATCGCCCAGAAACAGGCGGTCGCTTTCATGTTGGCGGAGATGCGCACTGAGATCGAAGGTATTCGCTTGCTCACGTGGGAAGCTGCCTGGAAGCTGGACGAGGGTAAGAGCGATGCCTCTGTCGCCGCATACCTGGCCGCCACGGGCGCTGCCGACATGGCCATGATGGTGACGGACCGCGCCCTGCAGATCCTCGGCGGACATGGATATTTGCGCGATCATCCGATCGAGATGTGGATGCGCAACGGCCGCGGCATCGCGATGCTGACGGGGCTTGCAATTGCGTGAGCAGGCAAAAGAGCAAAAGAGCAAATGAGCAAATCAGCAAATCAACAAATCAGCAAAAGAGCAAAAGAGCAGATGGGCAGATGAGCAAATTAACAAACCTAAATCGAAAATCATCAATTGTGCGCGGAGGTGAGCATGCCGATTGAATTCGAAGCACCCAAACCGATCATCCAGGCACAGTCCGCGTTGAAGACCGTGGCCGAGGAGATGATGCGGCCGCGCTCTCGCTATTTCGACGAGCATGAGCACGAGATCCCATGGGACTACATCCAATTCATGCACACCGCCATGCAGGCAACGGGCGCCGGCGGCCTTGCGCCGAAGGAGAACGGCAGTGCCGGAGATGGCAAACAGCATCCGTCCATCGGATACCAACTCATTGCCGCGCAGATCGAGGCGCTGGCGTGGGGAGATCTGGGGATGTACCACTGTTTGCCGGGAGGCGCTCTCGGCGCGGCGGCGGTCTACTCCGCCGGCTCGGCCGAACAAAAGGAAAAGTTCCTCGCCAGATTCCACGAGGAGAAGCCCACCTTCGCAGCCATGTCTATGACCGAAGCCGGCGCGGGCTCGGATACCTCGGCGATACGCACGCGCGCGGTGCTCGACGAGCAAAGCCACGAGTGGGTCATCAACGGCGAGAAGATCTTTGTTACAGGCGGGGATAAATCTTTCACGCATTATGAGCAACTCGGGAAGGGGTTCATCGTCGTGTGGGCTTCGATCGATCCGGGCGCGGGCAGGGCGGGAATGCGCGCGTTCGTCGTGGAGTCCGGTACGCCCGGTGTCTCGATCTCGAGACTGGAGCACAAGATGGGGATTCGCGTGAGCGACACAGCCGCGTTGATCTTGCAGGACGCACGCGTACCGTTCGACCATGTCCTAGGCAGCGCGACGGTCGAGGGCACAACGGCCGGCTTCAAGGGCGCGATGGCGACGTTCGACGCGACCCGTCCGCTGGTTGCGGCCTCCGGACTCGGCGTGGCGCGGGCGGCCCTGGAATTCCTCAAGGTGAAACTTGCTGATGGCGGCATTGAAATCCGCTACGGCCTGCCTCGCCAAAAGCTGAGCGCAATCGAACGCGACGTCATCGATATGGAAGTTATGCTGCGCTCCGCCTGGTTGATGGTGGTCAAGGCGGTCTGGTTGGCGGACAACAAGCTGCCCAACGTGCTCGAATCGGCGATGAGTAAGCTCAAATCCGGAGACGTCTCCGCCAGGATCACGCAGAAAGCCGTCGAGATCATGGGACCGCTCGGCTACAGCCGCGAGTTCCTGCTCGAGAAATGGTTTCGCGATGCCCGCATCACGGATATCTACGAAGGAACGGGCCAGATCAATCGGCTCGTCGTGGCGCGGCAGATCCTTGGCTATAGTGGGAAAGAGTTGAGATAGTGGCGGGTGTTCAATGCATAAGTATCAAGTAAATCAAGCGGTGGTGATCGGGGCGGGGACGATGGGCGCGGCGATCGCTGCGCATCTCGCGAACGCGGGCCTGCGCGTGACTCTTCTGGACATCCCTGCGAAAGATGCGCCCGCGGGAGATCGCACGGCCCGGAATAAGATCGTCAGTGACGGCTGGCAGCGCGCTCTCGAGGCGAAGCCGGCCAACCTGATGTCCTCGGAGCTGACGACGCTGGTAAGGCTCGGGAATCTGGAGGATGATTTCGACATTGTCGCCGAAGCGGATTGGGTGGTCGAAGCCGTTGTGGAGGACTTGAAGATCAAGCAGGCGCTGGTGGGGCGGATCGATCAGATTCGCAAGTCGTCATGTATCGTCAGCACCAATACATCGGGAATCCCGATCCATGAGATCGCAGCCGGACGTTCGAAGGAATTCAAAAAACATTTCCTGGGCACGCACTTCTTCAACCCGCCGCGTTATCTTCGATTGCTGGAGATCATCCCGATTGTCGAAACAGCCAGAGCGGTCCTTGATTTTATGGTTCATTTCGGCGAATACCGCCTCGGGAAGGGAATCGTCATTTGCAAGGACACGCCGAACTTCATCGGAAACCGCGTGGGATTCGGAACCGGTGCCTTCGCACTGGATTTCATTCTGAAGAACGGCTACACGGTCGATGAGGTCGATAGCCTGACAGGACCCTTGATCGGCCGGCCGAAGACGGCCACATTTCGATTGATCGATCTGGTGGGCGTCGACGTGTGGGATCACGTCGGACGGAATCTCGCTCCGCTTATCCAGCACGACCGGCTGGCCATGCGCTATCTCGAATCGGAAGCGCCATCCAAATTGATGAGCGCGATGCTCGAACGCGGCTGGCTCGGCAACAAAGCTCGCATCGGATTCTATAAGGAAGTGCCTGTGGACGGCAGGAAAGAATTCTGGCCGCTGGACCTCGGCTCAATGCAACATCTGCCGCCGTCCAAACCCCGGTTCGACTCTGTGGGCAAAGCGAAGGATGTCTCCGGCCTGGGCGATCGACTGAAGGTATTGCTCGAAAGCGACGACCGCGCCGCGCAGCTGGTCCAGGCGCTGACGTATCAAAGTCTCCAGTACGCCTCCACATTGCTGCCCGAGATCGCAGATTCACCCAAGCCGATCGACGATGCCGTTCGCTGGGGCTTTCAGCATGAGGCGGGGCCCTTCGAAACCTGGGACATGCTTGGCGTGCGGCAGACGCTGGTCCGGATGAAGGCCGCGGGCTACGCGCCCGCCAAATGGGTCGAGACCATGCTCGGGTCCGGCGCGGAAGCGTTCTACAAGTACAAGGACGGCGAAAAGATCGCGGCTTACGACGTCATGAAGCAAAAGTACGTCCGCCTCCAGCCTCCAGCCGGCGCGATCGTGTTGAAGTCGCGGAATGTTGTCAGCCGGAATGCCGGCGCATCGATGTACGACCTTGGTGACGGCGTCGCGCTCGTCGAGCTGCACACGAAGATGAACACATTGGATGCTGACATTTTCAAGCTCGTCGAAGAGGCGCTCGGCCGCGTCGAACGGGATTTTGTTGGGATGGTGCTCAGTGGCTCGGGCGAGAATTTCAGCGCGGGAGCGAATCTGTTCATGGTGGTGATAGCCGCGCAACAGGGCATGTGGGATACACTTGACGGCGCGGTGCGCACCCTGCAAGATTTGAACATGCGGCTGCGCTATTTTCCGAAGCCGGTGGTGGCCGCTGCGGCCGGGCTGGCGCTGGGCGGTGGATGCGAGGTCCTGATGCACGCACCCCGTGTCGTTGCCGCTGCAGAGACGTATACCGGCCTGGTGGAACTCGGCGCGGGCGTGATCCCGGCCGGCGCCGGCACCAAAGAGACCCTGCGGCGTATCGTGAATCCGATCATGCGCACAGACAACGCCGAATCATTGGCCGCGCTGCAGCGTGCCTTCCTCCAGATCGGCCAGGCAAAGGTTTCGACCAGCGCTTACGAGGCGCGGCAAATGGGCATCCTGGGCGCACAGGATCGCGTGGTAATGAATCGCGCACATTTGCTGGCCGAAGCCCGGCGCGAGGTATTGCATATGGCCGCCAGTGGGTATCACTCACCGGCGCCGGAGCCGATCTACATGGCGGGCCGCGATATGCTGGGCGCGTTGCGCGTCGGTACATTCATGTTCGCGGCCGGTGAGCACATCAGCGAGTACGATGCCCTCGTCGCTGGGAAGCTTGCATACGTGATGTGCGGTGGCGAACTAACCCGGCCGCAGTGGGTGAGCGAGCACTACGTCCTTGACCTCGAGCGCGAGGCTTTCTTGTCGCTATGCGGACAGGAGAAGTCGCAGGCTCGCATGTGGTCGATCCTTCAAACCGGCAGGCCGCTGCGCAACTAGGAGATGCACATGAAAAATGATGCGGTGATAGTTTCCGCGGTCCGGACCCCCGTGGGAAAAGCGAAGCGGGGAGGACTTGCGACGGTCCGGCCGGACGAAATGGCTGCCACCATTATCCGCGCCTTGCTCGCCCGGACGCCAGGTCTGGACCCCGCGGAGATCGAGGACGTGATCATCGGCTGCGCCTTCCCGGAAGGCGAGCAGGGACTCAACATGGCGCGCATGATCGCGCTGCGCGCCGGTCTGCCGCAATCGGTGCCCGCCGAGACGATCAATCGCTATTGCGCCTCGGGCGTGCAGGCCATCGCGCATGCCGCGTACGCGATCCGCTCCGGCGATATCGACACCGCCATCGCGGGTGGCGCGGAGTCGATGACCATGGTGCCGATGTCCGGTTACAAATTCTCCCCAAACCCCTACTTCGCGCAGGACCTCCCGCACTATTACACCAACATGGGCCTGACCGCGGAAAACGTCGCGGCCCGCTACGAAGTCAGCCGTGAAGATCAGGACGAGTTTGCATTACGCAGCAATCGACGCGCAGCGCGCGCGGTGGATTCGGGGCTGTTCGATCCAGAGGTCGTGCCCGTAGAAGTTGAGCTTACGGAGCTCAACCCGGACGATAAGCCGGCGATGCGCAGCTTCTCGGTCCGCCGCGACGAGGGGCCGCGCGCTGACACCAGTCTCGACGCCCTCTCGAAATTGAAGCCCGCGTTTAAGGCGGGCGGAATGGTGACCGCCGGAAATTCATCGCAAATGTCCGACGGCGCAGCCGCCGTGATGGTTATGGCGGCGGACAGGGCGGCTGCGCGCGGTTTGAAGCCACTGGCGCGTTTCGTCTCGTTCGCAGTGGGCGGAGTTGCCCCTGAGTTAATGGGCATCGGTCCCGTCGTCGCGATCCCGATGGCGTTGAAGAAGTCCGGGTTGAGCTTGAACGACATTGACCTGATAGAATTAAACGAAGCGTTCGCCGCGCAATCGCTGGCGGTGATCCGTGAGCTGGCGATCGATCCGGACAAGGTCAACGTCAACGGCGGCGCGATCGCGTTGGGCCATCCGCTCGGCTGTACCGGCGCAAAGCTGACCACACAGTTGATCCACGAGATGGGGAGGCGTAAGTCCAGGTACGGCATGGTGACCATGTGTGTCGGCGGCGGAATGGGCGCCGCAGCCATCTTTGAAAATCTTCAAGCTTAGGAGAAGCACATGCCCCTGACAATCAACGATCTGATGGAGAAGATGCCCGGCGCGTTCATCCCCGAAAAGGCCGCGGGAGTAGATGCTGTCATCCACTTCAAGTTCACCGGCGCCGAGGCCGGCGAGTGGAACGCTGTGATCAAGGATGGCGCCTGCCAGGTCGCGCCCGGCATCCCGCGCCGCCAGCCGACCATGACGCTGACCGCCGATTCCCAAGATTACATCAAGTTGTTCACAGGCGAGTTGGACGGCATGCAGGCGTTCATGCAGGGCAAGATCAAGCTGGCAGGCGACCTGAACCTCGCCATGAAGCTGATGCAGATGTTCAAGATCAAACAGTGAGCTTTCAAGAAGGACCGGCGATCCTGCCGGTCCTTTTCATTTCGGGGAGGCGAAGTAAACCACCGATCGCCCGTCGCTTTCCACGAGGATCGCCAATGCCTGGAGATGAGCAGCGCCGGGTCGGGCGATCAACACCACGTCCGAAGCGTTTCGGAAAAACGACGGCGGCTCCTCGAGGTCGAAGATCACCAGGCTGTTCGCATCGCCGATCAGCGAGAATACCAGCCGCGCTTGCGGCATCTCGCCGTAGCCCAGCTTGGTCGTCCCGGGTTCGCCTTCTCCGGCGCCATAGTAACGGGGATACAGGGCACGGCCCCTGAGGACGACCACATCAGGTTCCTTCAGCAAGAGGTCCAATTCGGGGCGCGCGGCGGGCGGCGTGGCATCGATCAGCGACCGGGCGAGCACTGCGCGGCTCACGGGCGGAAAGCGCTGCGGCACGAGTTTCTCGCTCAGCGGTATGCTGCTGCCGAGCAGGAAGAAGATCACGCAGCCCGCAACTATTGGCCGCCAGGCACGCGGCAAGGGCGCCGCGGCGACGTCAGGATCGGTATACCGATTTTGCAACTGTTGGCGGGTGGCTTCCGCACCCATAAATAATAGGCGTGTCAGCGCGAGCAAGCCCAGCGCGTAGTAGAAATAAAATCCCCAATCCGCCGGTAGCAGAAATCGCATGCCTGAACTCATGAAGGCGGCCGTCGAAAGGTTGTAGGATGTGTTGATGGCCAGCGGCATCAGCCCGATCCATCGCTTGGAGTGCCAGGCTGCCCCAACGCCTAGGCTGAACAGTAGAAGGTAGGCTGCAATCAGCGCGGATTGCGCGGGCTCGAAATTCAGCTCGACCTCATCCCAGAACGCGCGCGTCGGCCGCAGCAGCTCTGCCGGACCATCGAGCCCGTCGCGCACAGGAAACACAAGCAGATTTCCGACTTCGCTGTTTAGAAAATGGCTCAGGATGAGCCGGGTGACCAGCCCCGGGTTTTCGCGAATGCCGGCGATGGCTATCGACACAAGCCGCGCCGAATAATCCTTATCATTCTCATTCGGCAGACGATCCACGATATCTTCCCGGCCGTGATACCACATGGCGCGGATCGACATCTGTGAATAAGGATCGTCCATAACGATGCCGCCGGTGATCTGCCAGTTTCGCCAAAGCCATGGAACGATGGTCAGTGCCAGCGTTACGACCAATACGGTGACGGCGCCAAACCAAGCCTTCCAAGTTACACGATTGCTCAGATATGCGATCAGCAGCGCCGGCGGCAGGAGAAACAGGCTCTGTGTGCGGATGAGCGTCGCAAGTCCCAGCACGCCGCCCGCCAGCATGAAGTTCAGATTGCGCGCGGAGGGCTGCTTCGCACCCCGGATGAGAAGGAGGGCGAAAATGCTCAACAGTAGCGCGGTCGGGAGCTCGGCCAGGTAAAACTTGGAAAAACTGAAATTGCCGGCGTAGTCTGCGGCAAGATTC
>DASXQN010000241.1:0-7458 GCA_036507155.1 Anaerolineales bacterium | reverse complement strand
ATCTATTACGCCGAAGGCAACTTCATGTCTCGCAAGGGCATCGAGCGCTGCGATATCTCGCTGCACCCGTACGGCCTGCCGCACGGTCCGCAGCCTGGCATGACCGAGGCATCCATCGGGCAGAAGGAAACCCGCGAGCTGGCGGTGATGGTAGATACATTCTTCCCGGTGCAACTCACCAAGCAGGCCGCCGAACTGGAGAAGGAAGAATATATGGCTTCCTGGATGGAAGGCAACGGTGAATAGAGCGATGTGCTGCGACTATGCGATGAGCACTTCATTTCAGACTATTTTGGAGCTTCGATGAACCTAAGAACTGCGTCGGCCGTCTTACTCCTCGCCGTAAGCCTGCTCGGCTGCAATATCCCCACGCTGCCATCTCAAGTCATCACAAGTGAGATGCAAACCGCCGCCGCGCAGACCGTGCAGGCAGTGCTTACGCCTGTAAGTTCTCCGGCCGCGCTCGCGACCAGTACCGCCGCCGGGACAGAAGGCGCGCCGCCCTTGTATACCGTGCCTGACGCGACGAACTGCCGCGCCGGACCCGGGACCGGCTTCGCAAAGATCACCACCATCGCCGCGGGCACGTCGGTGCCGATCGTGGCAAGTTATTCAGGCGGGACCTACTTCGTGGTAAATCCGCCCGACGTCTCGGAGGATTGTTGGGTCGCGGCGGCGTTGGGAAGCGTGAGCGGAAACGTCAATGCCGTGCCGGAGGTGACGCCCGCGGCGACCAGCGCCAGCGGCGCGCCGGCCCGACCCGGTAGCCTGTTCTACAATTATTCCTGCTCCGGCGGCAGCGTAACCACGAATCTGACCTGGGGCGATGCAGCGGATAATGAGAACGGCTACCGCGTTTATCGGTTCGGTACCGTCGTCGCGGACCTGCCGGCTGATTCCGGTGCATTTGTTGACACCGTGACGGTCACGCCCGGCACTCAACTGCAATATGCGGTGGAGGCATACAACGACGCAGGCGCCTCCCCTCAGCGAACCGCCGTGTTTAGCTGCCAATAGAGATATAGACCTTCTGGGGGCGCGCTAGGGCTTGGATCGAATCTTCGACAATCGATCAAATGAGCTGTGCACTATTGCAGATCCCATACAATCCGGTGATGTGGTGGGGTTTGCGGCGGACGCCCGCGTACAATCGTGTGAGTACGAACTGCTGCACGTTGTGGAGACGGAATGCCATCAGAATCTGAGAAGTTGATCGAAGAAGCCGAGCAGGAATGGCTGGCGCTCTGGCAACGGGGTCCGGTTCGAACGCGCTGGACAAGTCAACCCTTGCAAATAGGCGATCCCGCGCCGGACTTTGAATTGGCCGATTCGACCGGCAAGAATGTGCGCCTTTCCGATTTTTGGGGGAGCAGCCCCACCCTCATGTTGTTCTGGAGGCATTATGGGTGCAGTTGCGGCATGCGCCGCGCCCAACGCCTGGCAAGTGAGTACCAGGATTATGTGAAGTCCGGCGGCAACGTAATTGTCATTGGACAAGGCGAGCCGGAACGGGCGGCCCTGTACGCGAAGCACCACCATCTCGATTGTCCCGTGCTGTGTGACCCCACCTTTAAGGTTTATGAAGCCTATGATCTGCTGGAAGGCAAGCCGTCCCAGATCTTCTTTGACGCCAGCGACGAGCTTCTGCGCTGCGACCCAGCCGCGGGGAGGGAGTTTGCAAAGTCGCGGCACAACACGGACCGCGCCCTCGTCGACAGTCCCTGGCAATTGCCGGGCGAGTTCGTCGTCGACCGCAAGGGGACGGTCCGTCTTGCCTACCGCTATCAATACTGCGAAGACTGGCCGGAGCCGCTCGTTCTCGTGGCCGCGTTGAAAGAAGCCGTCTGGACTCCATAAATGAAAAACGGGCGTTGCACGCCCGTTTTTTTATGCCTCAAGCTGTACTTTCGCTTTCTTCGTGCTCTTGCCCCGATCGTCCGTATTGAGGATTCGCTTGCGGATCCGATAATTCTCCGGCGTAACTTCCAGCAGCTCGTCGTCAGCCAGGTACTCCACCGCCTCGTCCAGGCTCATCTGTCGGGGCGGCGTGAGGCGGATCTCCATGTCGCCGCGCGAGGAGCGGACGTTGGTCAGATGCTTCTTCTTGCAGACGTTGATCGGCAGGTCGCCGGACTTGTTGTATTCGCCCACCACCATGCCCTCATACACGGAAACCCCGGGACCTAAGAACAGCACCCCGCGCTCCTCGGCGGACTTCAACGCGTACGCCGTCGTCTCGCCGGCCTCCCATGCCACGATCGAGCCGCTCGAGCGCGAGGCCATCGGGCCGGCCATCTCATCATAGCTGTGGAAGATCGTGTGCATCACGCCCGCGCCGCGCGTAGACGTCAGAAATTGATAGCGGAAACCCAACAGTCCGCGCGTCGGGACGACGTACACGAGTCGTGTTGTGCCCTGCCCGGATTCCTGCAGGTCCATCATCTGGCCGCGCCGCGAACCCAACATCTCGACCACCACGCCGACGGTCTCATTGCTGGTCTCGACGTGGACCTCTTCATACGGTTCGAGCAACGAACCGTCTTCGGCCTTCTGGAAGATAACCTCCGGCCGCGAGACCTGGAATTCGTAGCCTTCGCGGCGCATCGTTTCGATCAAGATGCCTAGATGCAGCTCGCCGCGGCCCGAAACCAGGAAGTTCTCAGCCGATTCCGTTTCTTCAACGCGCAAGGATACGTTGGTGCGCAGCTCCTCAAAGAGACGTTCACGCAGCTTGCGCGAGGTGCCCCACTTGCCGTCTTTGCCGGTGAAAGGCGAGGTGTTCACGCCAAACGTCATTCGCACGGTGGGCTCCTCGACCTTGATGGTCGGAAGCGCGATCGGATCGGCGGGGTCTGCCAGGGTTTCGCCGATGGCGATGCCCTCCAGGCCGGCGAGCGAGACGATGTCCCCCGCGCTGACCTCCTGCACCTCCACTTTGTTCAAGCCCTGGAAGGTGTACAGGTAGCGGGCTGCCTCCGGCAGATTTTTGCCAGCCAGCGTCAGGCGGGCGAGTTTCTGCCCGGCTTTGATCTTGCCCGCGTGGACGCGCCCAACGGCGGTCACGCCGCGGTAGTCGTCGTATCCGAGGGTGGTGACCAGCAGCTGCAACGGCGCATCGACGTCCACTTTGGGCGCTGGGATCTTGTTCAGGATGACATCGTAGAGAGGTTGCAGATCCGGCCCGAGGTCCGGGGTGAGACCGGCGCGGGCGGTCGTCGCCTGGGCATAGATAATGGGAAAGTCCGCCTGGTCGTCGGAGGCACCGAGTTCGATGAAAAGGTCGAAGGTCTGGTTGAGGACGCGAGCCGGCTCGGCATCCTTCCGGTCGACCTTGTTGATCACAACCACGGCCTTATGTCCGAGCTCGAGCGCTTTCTTCAGCACGAAGCGCGTCTGCGGCATGGGACCTTCCGCTGCGTCGACCAGCAGCAGAACACCGTCCACCATGTTCATGATGCGCTCGACCTCGCCGCCGAAATCGGCGTGGCCGGGCGTGTCAACGATGTTGATCTTGACCGGCAGCTTGGTTGTGGGATCCACGATCGTGATGGCCGTGTTCTTGGCCAGGATGGTGATGCCGCGCTCACGTTCGAGGTCGTTGGAATCCATGACGCGTTCGGCGACCTGCTGGTTGTCCCGGAAGGTGTGCGCCTGGCGCAGGAGACCATCCACCAGTGTGGTTTTGCCATGGTCGACGTGGGCGATGATGGCGATATTTCGGAGGTCGGTTCGTTCAGTTAACATGAGTTGCTCTAAATTATCCTGATTTGGGCCGTGCGGGTCTGGACCATAGACCATGGCCGAAAGACCATTTGCCGTGGACGCTCAAGCATGGTCGATCGTCTGTCGTCCATAGTCGGCCGTTAGGCCCATAAAAAAACCCCGACCATGAGGGCCGAGGTCTTATCTTGCGTGTGCCAGTGCCGGAGGCACTAGTGAGAGAAGGGTCGGCGTGCAGAAGTAATCTTATCAGACAGCCGGCCTTTTGAGAAGGGGCAGGTTCTCAGCGACCGCTCAGCCCTTGAACTGCTTCATAATATCCATCAGGTTGGCATAACCGGTGCTGCTGACGAAGCCGCCTTGTTCGTTGAAAGTGTGGAACACCTCGGTCGGCAAGTTGACCTTGAGCTTGGTGGCTGGCAGTGTGATGCCATTCGGCAGGGTCAGTGGTCCTGTGTGTTTGCCGCGCACCACCAGTTGCTGATAGACCATGTTCCCGTTCGCCGTGATGCCTTGCTGGTCGAATACTACGTCGCTGAAGGCGGTGTATAACATTTCGAGGTATTTTGCAAACCCTTCCGGGCCACTGACCTGTCCTTGCGGCATGAGCCGCTCGGGCTTGACAATCAAGAACAATTTGAAGTCCGGCTCGAGCAGTGCGACAAATGCCGGGATGTCGCGATTGTTGACAGCAACGAATCCAGCGGTTACTTTGGCAATATTTTCTTGCGTGGTCAAGATCGATCATCCTCTCCGCGAGGCAACAAAGGCGCGGCCTGCGCTTGCGCGATGAGCCGGACTCTGCCGAGGTGAACCACCTCGATGCAACGCATTATAGTCGCGTGTGCACGCATTTTCCAAGTAGGGCCAAGAAACTGCTGCCTATCGCGTTTGGCGGGAGTCCGACGGAATTTGTCGCGCGCCGCCACCGTAGCTCAGCCGGCCAGCGCGGCCACGGCATGCACATCCTTGATATCCGGCAGGATGCGGCGCCACTGAAGCGAGTCGTGCGGCGTTACGTATAACTCTCCATTCGATAAGACCGCGAACAGATCCGAGCCGGCTTGCGCAAACCGCTCGACCATATGCCGCCGCCACGGAACTTTGAGCTCCGCCGAGGCCGCGCGCCAGGTCTCGCCGCCGTCGCGGCTTTCTTCGATCCGGCCGTTGGAGTCGACGTAGTCCGCCGGGCCGAGGATCAAATGTTGCGCCTCGGATAGATCCACCCAGACCGCGCGGCAATAGCATTCGTAGAGGCACTTCCACGTGGCGCCCCCATCCGCCGAGCGGTAGAAGCCGCCGCCGGTAGCCGCAAAAACCAGCTCCGGTGAGTCCCCAAGTTCAACGGAATGCACGTCCGGATAGACGAACGGCGCGGGAGGCCCGTCAAGATTGGGGTTCCCATCGCTCCCATCGGCAAGCCGCCACTTCACGCCCCGGTCATCGGTCCGCAAGACGCCGCCCACTTCGGCCGCCGCATAACCGCGCTCGCCGATAAATGCGAATCCCCGGATGCAGCCTGCGGCGGGTGAGTAAGGCAGAGACCAGTGATGTTCATCGCGCAGCCGCGCCACCTCGCCGCGGCCGTGCCAGGAAGTGCCGCCGTCCCACGAGACGTAGATCCCGGCCGGCTCGGTACCGGCGAAGACCAGGTCGGGCATTTCCGGATGATGGCTGAGCCAGCGGACGTGGCGTTCGTTGAGGCCCGCGCTGGCACCGTGCCACGTGCGCCCACGATCGGTGGAACGAAAGAGGCCGTCCGCCGTGCCGGCCAGGATGACGCCTTCGCGGCCGCTGACACTCGTGACGTGCTGCCGGTCGAGCGCGCGCCGGACGACGCGCCACTCACGCTCGTGCTCGCAAATGAATACGCCGTTGCTGGTGGCGATGCAGATCATCCGATGATTATCCAGATTCTTCTCCACATACATCTTCCGATAACTCCGGGCTCCGCTTCGTTTATATCATAGTTGGCCGGTGCTGACGCACGCGGTGTGCGAACACTCAAGAGTCCTTCACCGGCGGCCATTGGCGGATCTGACCCGGATAACGATGCGGCGCTTCGGTCGTTATTCAATTCAAGAGCGTAAGCTCGCACATGCGCGCTTCGCCTATACCGCGTAAAATCCTCAGGCGGTTGATGCGCAGATGCGAAATACGCGGAGGAGAGACAACATGATGAAACGAACGCTGGTATGCATTCCCATCCTGGTATTGCTCGGCCTGCTCTTGACGGGTTGCGGCGCCAATATCACGGTGAATGTCCCCACAATTGGTCCTGTCCAGATTGGCATCACCGCCGGCGCCGACCAGCCCACGTCACCGCCTCCGGACGCCAACACACCGGTTCCCGGCGCCCCGACGAACCCGGATGCGAACACGATGACATTGCTTTTGTTCGGGATCATCGTGTTGGTGATCATCGTCGCGCTTTTCGGGCTGGTCGCGCTGATGCGCCGCCCGCAAGAGCCGCCGACCTAATCCATTCTCCGAAAGAAGCGGAGCAAAGGAGTTCGCATGCAAAAGATCCTCGTTCTGACAACCATCGTCGTGCTGCTCAGCCTGCTGTTGGGCGCATGCGGTTCCGTCGCGATCGACATTCAACCACCCGCGGACAACTCCGGCGATGGCGGCACCCAGGCGCTACCGGAGAATTTCTTCTTGTACGTTCTGGTTGGGTTGGCCATACTGATCGGACTTCTTGCCCTGGTCCGCAGGTGAGCACAGGCAGTCCTGAAGAGCGGACCGCACATTCTTTGGCCACCAAGATTCAAAACTGCCCGGACCTTTCGGTCCGGGCAGTTCTCGCGTCGTCCCCGCGACGCGGTCAAGAGCTCGTATAAACCGATTTCTGCTGTTTTTTCTGCTTCTTCAGTTTACGTTTTTCCTTCGGATTGAGCTTCGCCTTCTTCTTCTCCTCGCGATTGCCTTTATCTTTCTTGCCACTATCGCCCATGTCTGATTCTCCTTTCCGGCTCAAAGGGTGCGCCAACAGTGTGACACTATTTTACTGCCACTTCAGCGGATACGGCGCAAGACCTCAACCCGCCAGCGCCCTTTCGATCCGCCGATCAGGGATCAGCCACACAATGGCAACCAGAATGTAAATTCCAAAGGCGACCCAGGAACTCCAGAAGGAGAGTGGAATCGCAACTGCATAGATAACGAGGGATGCTTTGCCCTTGAAATCCGCGCCCAGGGCTGTTGCCAGCGCTGAGTCCCGGCCGTGCACGGAGATGAGCGTGCGCGAAAGGATAAAAAATGCGGAGCCGGCCAGCAAGAATACCAACCCGTAGAGCGCCACGGGCCAGGGCGCGAAATGGCTTTCTCCGATCCAGCCTGTCACGAACGGGAACAGCGACAGCCAAAACAGCAGATGCAGGTTGGCCCACAGCACACGGCCATCCACTTGCTTGCTGGCTTGCAACAGGTGATGATGATTGTTCCAGTAAATTCCCAGGAAGACGAAGCTGAGCATGTAGCTGAGAAATTTTGGCATCAACGGCTGCAGCGCCGAAAGGTCAGCGCCCGCAGGAATCCTGAATTCGAGCACCATAATCGTGATGATGATGGCCATCACGCCATCACTGAATGCTTCCAGCCGGCCTTTGCTCATTTCCGCAAGCATACGCGAAAACCCCAGGCTGCGCAAGTGGGCGGGCGGAGCTATCTGCGCTGGATGATGGCGTTCGGAAAGTTGCACGAGACTCTCAAAGCCGCCCTCCATAAGACCTGAAT
>DASXQN010000240.1:0-3441 GCA_036507155.1 Anaerolineales bacterium | reverse complement strand
CGTCGGCACGCGTTATTGCTCGAACAACTGCCCTTACAAAGTCCGCCGGTTCAATTTCTTCGACTACAACAAGCGGTCGCTCGACCAACTGAAGGGGCCGTTCTACGGCAGCCCGCTCACGACGTCGACGCACGGCGAGTGGACCTTCGCCCGTTGGTGGAGGAATCCGGATGCCGGCACCCGGCCCGACGACGAGTGGGATTTGCTCAAGCTGATCAAGAACCCGGACGTGTCGGTCCGCATGCGCGGGGTGATGGAGAAATGCACCTTCTGCGTGCAACGCATCGAGCAGGCGAAGATTGGCCAGAAGGTCCGGGCCGGGGCGAGCGGCGACGTGCAGTTGAAAGAGAAGGATGGGACGGTGCCCCGGATGGCCTGCCAGCAGGCTTGTCCGGCCGAGGCCATCGTCTTTGGCAATCTGCTCGATCCGAACAGCCGCGTTTCCCAGCTCAAGAAGAACGAGCGCGACTACGACGTGCTTGGCTTCCTCGACACCCGTCCGCGCCTCACCTACCTGGCGCGCATCCGCAATCCGAATCCCCGGATGCCCGACTACCGGGACGTGCCGCTGGCGATGAAGGAATACGAAGATAAACAGCACGACCATCCGTATGAACCGCGGAAACACGGCGGCGAAGCCGCTCCTGGTGAGGCGCACGGTGAGCAGAAAGGAGCGCACTAATGGCCTCTGACACCTTGACCAGGGATTTGCCGGTCATTCCTTCGACGCCGAAGGAACTCGAGCGCCAGCCGTTGGTGCTGAACAAACGTTCGCTCGGCTGGCTGTCCGATACCATCTCCGGCGTGGCGGAAGGCAAGACACCGACGTGGTGGTGGGCGGCGTTCGTGCCGAGCTTCCTCATCATGATCGTCTGCTTCTCGATGGTGATCTACCTCATGTCCACCGGCGTGGGCGTGTGGGGCTTGATGATCCCGGTGGCCTGGGCGTGGGACATCACCAACTTCGTCTTCTGGATCGGCATCGGCCACGCCGGAACGTTGATCTCGGCGATTCTCTTCCTGCTGCGGCAGAAGTGGCGCACCTCGATCAACCGCGCCGCCGAAGCCATGACCATCTTTGCGGTCATGTGCGCCGGCATCTTTCCGTTGATTCACATCGGCCGCATCTGGCTCGGTTGGTGGCTGCTGCCGCTGCCGAACGCCAACTCCATCTGGCCGCAGTTCCGTTCCCCGCTGCTGTGGGACGTGTTCGCCGTCTCGACTTACTTCACCGTCTCTCTGCTCTTTTGGTACATGGGTCTCATTCCCGACCTCGCGGTGATGCGTGACCGGGCGAAGTCGAAGATTCGGCAGGTTCTCTACGGACTCGGCGCCCTGGGCTGGACCGGCTCGAACCGGCACTGGAGCAACTACGAGAAAGCTTACCTGCTGCTTGCCGGCCTGAGCACGCCGCTGGTGCTGTCGGTGCATTCCATCGTGTCGTTCGACTTCGCGGTGTCGCAGCTGCCCGGCTGGCACACCACCATCTTCCCGCCCTACTTCGTGGCGGGCGCCATTTTCTCCGGCTTCGGCATGGTGCTCACGCTCATGCTCCCGATGCGGATCATCTGCCACCTTGAGGAAATCATCACGGTCCGGCACATCGAGTTGATGGGCAAAGTCATCCTCGGAACCGGCTCCATGGTCGGCTACGCCTACGGGATGGAGTTCTTCATCGCCTGGTATGGCGGCAACCCCTACGAACTCTACGCCTTCAAGAACCGCGCCTTCGGGGACTATTGGTGGGCCTACTGGACGATGGTGAGCTGCAACGTCGTCTGTCCGCAGCTGTTCTGGTTCCGGGGCGTCCGCCGGAACATGATCATCGTCTTCGTCATTTCGATCTTCGTGAACATCGGGATGTGGTTCGAGCGCTTCGTCATCATCGTGACCTCGCTGCACCGCGATTACATGCCCAGCAACTGGGCCTACTACTCGCCGACCTGGGTGGACATCTGGCAGTTCATCGGGACGTTCGGCCTGTTCCTGACGCTCTTCCTGCTCTTCATGCGCTTCCTGCCGGCCATTGCCATCGGCGAAGTCAAGGGCGTCACGCCCCAGGCGGACCCGCATCATCCGATGGGCGGCGCGAAAGGAGGGCACTGATGAAGGCCGAATGTCGAATGTCGAATGTCGAATGTCGGCGTGATGCGTGTTGCGTGTTGCGTGACGGCATCAGAGCTTTTCACGCATCGCGCATCACGCCTCACGTTCAGAAAGGAGCGTCGTAATGCCCGATTCGACCATCAGTTACGGCATGCTTGCCGAGTTTGCGACCACGGCCGACATTCTCCACGCCGCCGCCAAAGTGCGCGACGCGGGCTACCGGCGCTGGGATGTTTTTACGCCCTTCCCCGTCCACGGCATGGACGAAGCAATGGGCCTGGCGAAATCGCAAGTCGGCTGGTTCACGTTCATCTGTGGCGCGACCGGTTTGACGCTCGGCTATCTGATGATCTGGTGGATGAACGCCTACGACTATTCAATCAGCGTCGGTGGCAAGCCGCTCTTCAGCCCGATCTTCGGATTCCCTGTCGCTTACGAATGCACAATCCTCCTCGGCGCTTTCGGCTCGCTGGGCGGAATGCTTCTGTTGAACCGCCTGCCCCGCTGGCACCATCCGCTCTTCAGCAGCGAGCGGTTCAAGAACGTGACACATGACAAGTTCTTCATCGCGATCGAGGCGACCGACCCGAAATTCAACGATGCCGATACCCGCAAGCTGCTCGCCGAGGCCGGCAGCACGCACATCGAGGAAGTGAGGGACTAGATGCGTTATTTCCTTCTCGTCTTCGGGCTGGTGGTGATCGCCGTGATGGTGGTCGCCGGCAAGCGCGGCGATATGTCGCGCCGGCCGCCCATCGAATTGTTTCCCGACATGGACCGGCAGCCCAAGCTGCGCCCGCAGGAAGCGAACAGCTTCTTCAAGGACGGCCTCAGCTCGCAGCAACCGGTGGCCGGCACCATCGCCCGCGGTTCGCCTTGGCAGGATTCTCCGGAGAATACCGGCAAAATCCCCGCCACGACCAACTGGGTTCAAACCATCCCATTCCCCGTCACAGCGCAACTGCTCAAACGCGGCCAAGAGCGATTCAACATCAGTTGCGCTCCCTGTCATGGCGCGCAGGGCGACGGCAAGGGCATCACGACGCGGTTCGGCATGACCACCATCGGCGACCTGCACGACGCGGTGAATCGCAAGGTGCCGCAGCAATTCGATGGCGAGATCTTCAACACGATCAGCTACGGCAAGCAGCTCATGCAGGGCTACGCGGCCAACATCACGATTCAGGATCGCTGGGCCATCGTCGCTTACGTGCGCGCGTTGCAACTGAGCCATCTGGCTTCGACCAATGACGTGCCCGCGGATCAGCGAGCTGCGTTGCTCAGACCTTTGCCGCCTGCCCCGATCAAGAAATAGCTTATGAGTTCACCTGCCAC
>DASXQN010000239.1:0-4134 GCA_036507155.1 Anaerolineales bacterium | reverse complement strand
GCGACGTGTCCATGCGTATCGTTGAAACTCTTGAAGGGGTCGATGTCGATCATGATCACGCCCAGCGGGTGCAGGTGACGCGTGACGCGGCTTATGTGCTGACCCAGCATTTCCTGCATATAGCGGCGGTTGTACAACCCGGTAAGCGGATCGCGGATGGATTGCTCGAGCAGCGCCTCGCGCAATTGGGCATTATTGAGCACCAGCGCCGTCAGGTTGGCAAACAGGTCTCCATATTGAATTTGATCGAGAGTGAATTCATAATCCGGCTTGTCGCGGCCCAGAGCGATCACCCCCAAACACTGGTCATCGTTGAGAATGGGAAAATCGGCCACCGCATGCGGCAGGAATTCATCATAGATGGCCTGGCGGTTGGGCCAGCGGGCATAGTCGGTCAACACGGCGGGCTCACGAGTATCGACTGCCTGCCAGGAAAGCATCGCCTGAGCGTGGGTCATGCGCTGGCCGATCAAACGGGATTGATTTTGTGTGGTGGCCTTTACGACCAGCTCTTGCCCCTCCACCAGCATGAGCTGGACGTAGGAGACGTCCAGAAATTTCGCGCACAATTCCACGAGCGCGTCGAGCAACTGGTCGACCTCTCGATACCGAAGCAGATCGAGCGTGATCTGGTGCAGGCTGGAGAGCATTTCATTCTGGTGGCGGATCGTCTCTTCGCTTTGCTTTCGCTCCGTGATGTCCATCATGGCGCCGATCATGCGATAGGGCTTGCCGGTCTCATCATGGAGAATGTAGCCGCGATCCATGATCTCGGCGTACGTCCCGTCGTGCCGCTGAAAGCGATATTCTTTCGACCAGAATTCCATGCCTTCTTCCAGCGCCTGAGAAATGACTTGATCTACCTTGACCCTATCCTCCGGATGAATATGATCAAGGCGCCACTCGGGATCAGGCTGGGCTGCGCCGGATGGATAATGAAGGATCTTTTGAAGCCCGTCGCCCCACCAGATCTTATTTCCCTGCAGATCCCAATCCCACAGGGCATCCTTGGTGGCCCATGACATGAACCTGAATCGCTCTTCGCTCTGGTGCAGGGCTTCTTCAGCCTGCTTGATCCCCGTGATATTGCGCGACACGCCGACGAGTCCCGTCACGCGCCCCTGTTTGTCCTTGATCGGTATCTTGGTTGCCGAGAGCCAACGCGGCTTGCCGTCCGGAGCCGGGTTGAATTCGATGCGATTGATCAATGCTTCGCCGGTTGCGAACAAGCGCTGTTCTTCCTCATAAAAACCTTTGGCAAGCTCCGGTAAAAAAAATTCCAGGTCGGTTTTGCCGATGGCGTGCTCGGGAGTTGGCACGCCCAACATCTCAGCCTGCGCCCAGTTGACGCGCGTGAAGCGGGAGGCGGCATCCTTGAAGTAGATGGTATCGGGGATGTTATCCATCAGCGCTTGCAGCAGATCGCGCTCGGCAATGAGGTCGGCTTCGGTCTGCCGGCGTTCTGTGATATCGCTGATGCTAACAAACACCTTCGCCCAGGTGTCCGAATAGCCGGGCGCGAGAGTCAGGCGGACCAGGACGAGGCGCCTCTCGCCGCGCAGCGTGTAATTGACGGTTTCGATCTCGAAAGGCGTTTCGCCGCGCGCCAGCGCGAGTAATTCCCGCCTGAACGGGAGCAAAGATTCGGGGCCCAGGACCTTTGACAGATCCGCGAGCAGCTGCGATTTGCTCTCAGCCTGATACATGTCGAGTGTGGCGCGGTTGACGTCCACGATTTTCACGGACGGTGCGATCTCGGCAACGGCCTCGGGATGTGCATCGAGATAGGCCGGTAAATCCGTCACCCCGGCAGTGTGCAGATCGTCAATGTATTGTCGGGCCGCGGAGAAATCTTCCTCCCAGATCGAGATGGGGGCATATTCAAAGAGCGCACGAAAACGCGCTTCGCTGCCGCTCAACTCCAGCGTGCGCTCCATCACGCGCGTTTCAAGTTCCGCATTGACGCGACTTAACTCCGCATTCCTCTCCAGCAGCTCCAGCGAGGTCAGATCCAGGCTGTGTTCGAGCATCGCGCGATCCGCATCAAACTGCCAGTAGGCATCGTTGATCGCTTGCAGGAAGCCCGTCGGTTCTTCGGTGAGTGGGATGTTCTCCTCTGTAAATCGCTTGAGCTGCCGTTTTAGCAGGCTGTGCAACCCGTTCATCAGCGCTCCGAAAAGGTGGTGATGGTCATGGTCTGGTTGTGCAGTTCGCATTTGGCGGAGGGATTGAAGGGCGAAATTTCCCCATAGGAATAGAAGCCTGCAAGGGCGGTGCCTGCTCCCAGTACATCCCGCACTCCTTCCACTTCTTCCTCGATGCGCTGCTTCAGAACCAATTTTCGGCCCACGCAACTGATCAGCAATGCAAATTCGGGTGAAGTACTGCCCATCGCCTCAAAGCTGGTTTGGGCGGCGCCCACCGCACCGTCGATGAGCCGATCGAAGTTTGCCTTCATCAACCTGGCGTGACCGCCTTGCGGCAGATCGCCGGCAAAGGTCAGGCTGTGTGCCGCTTCATTGACGCCCAGGATGGTGCGGACAATGCTTTCGCCCGACTCCGTCCTCAGGCTGAGCGGGAACAGCAGACCGCTGGCAGGCAGGTCCTTGGCGTATTCACCGAGATATTTTTTATACAGGGATAAAGCCGGTTGCCCGTCGAGCTCGTATAAGATGTTCCCGACGGAGCGCGTGATCAATCGTTCGGGACCAAAAGCGTCCCAGCCGCCCAACGAACCGAAGCCGACCTTGATCCGATCACCGTACAAGCCAAGGACCGCGATTGCATTCGGTTCCGGCGGCGCATCCCACAGGACCAGTGTTTCCTGGAACCGGTCCCCGTCGCCGGCCAGGCCGCCCGTCAAGGTGACACCGGCCGGAAGGTGTCCGATCAGGCCGGCCACCAGGTCGCTGCCATTAACGTTTTGTCCATCGGAAATGACCAGCACATGCACGAGACCCTCGGCGGGCAGGGATTTTGCAAGCCGTTCGCCGGCCTGAAAACTATGGCCGACCTCGCCCAGCCTGAGGCTTGCGCCTTGCAAGCGTGTGTGTTCAAAAGCAATGGCCGTGGCCACCAAAGTTTCATCAGCGACCTCCGTGCCGAAGATCTCACCGGCGGTGGAGCATCCCAGACGATGCGCGTGTGGATACGCCGCGCGGATATCGTCCTGCCAGGCAGATTGCTTGAGACAGGCCGGACTGCCAAAGAGCAAAACCAATTGCGCACTGGCACCCAGCTTACCGGGACCTTCGGCGGGCATCCAGCCTTTGCCTTGGATCCAACGAGTTTGCTCCGTTTGCATTCTTCCCACCTTTCCAGGTTACGTAACGGAATGATAACCCGATTCGAGCGGTGATTGCATCATAGTACCATTGTAGGCCCCGAGCCAGGGTTGCAACTGGCTATCGTTGGCGGATGGAACCGGCCCCCTCGCCCATAATGTCATTGCGATCGCGAAGCATCCCGTAGCGCCTGTCCCGAACGAAGTGAGGGGAAGCGGAGGGAGGAGCCTGAGGGCGAGGCCCCGGGCCGAGACCGAGGCGACGTGGCAATCTCAGGGCTCTTACAGGCTTGAGATTGCCACGCTCCCCCCGCCGAGCTTGCGCTCGGCGTCAGGTCGCTCGCAATGACATTTGGCCCCTACCTCGAGGTTGCCGCGCCTTCGAGACCGAACCCGAGGCCGCCGGCCGATAACAGACAGCGGAGCAAGCCCGTTAAGTTAACCGGCAAGACGGCCGTTGCCCTTACAGGACCTTACCACTTCGTGGCACTTCGTCGGCGGCCTACGTGACAGGCAGATCGGAGGAAACATGCCAATTCGTTACTACCGATCCTTCAAGATCCTCCCCGGCGTGCGCATCAACGTAAGCAAGAGCGGCATCAGCACCACCGTCGGCCCGCGCGGTTTCAAGTTAACCTTCAACAAGCACGGCATTCGGCGCACGATCGACCTCCCGGGTACCGGGCTGTATGCGACGTCGTACATCTCCAGGAACAAGGACGAGGACAAAGAGAAAAACGACCGGCCGGAGCACGAAGGTCGGAAGGATGCGGATGAAGACGATGGTCCCGAGCTGGGCTGCTTCCCCTGGGGCTGTCTGGTGTTGGTGCTGATCCTGGCCGTTGGCGCGT
>DASXQN010000238.1:0-4616 GCA_036507155.1 Anaerolineales bacterium | reverse complement strand
ATAGCCACCGCTCCCCCGTTGAGGACTCGCTGCCGCGTCTCGGGCTGGTCGTCCGAAGTGATCACGATCACCGGAATGGCCGCCAGGCGCGGTTCGCGTTTGAGGAACGCGAGCACTTCGGTCCCATCCACGCCCGGCATATTGATATCCAACAACACCAATCGCGGCATGAAGCTGGCCAGCAAGGAGATCGCCGGGCTCGATCCATATGACACCCGCGCCGGCACGCTTAAGACATCCAGCATCTGATGCAATGCATCCGCCGTCTGGCGATTATCATCGATGATCAAAGCTTCCTGCATTCAGGCCTCCAACCGGTGTAAATATTCTTCCCGATTGTAGCCGATAATGCGTTCAGGGACTATCCCCATCCGCGACCGGCGAGCATATAGTCGCGTCTGTCTCGCAGGACGTCGATTGCATCAGATCTTTTCCAATCCAGGCACGCGGCGTGGATCCTCGACTTACATCTGGAAAGCGCGATAGCTCGGGCTAGAGCGCCGACGGGCGTAGTAAATCAACAGATCGTCGTTTCCATTCGGCCTCGGCTCGCGGGCTCGGATGCCCGCGTGATATACTCACTCAGTGAGTATGCGATGAAAAGCAGCGGCGGACTCTCCCCTGAATATGCGCTTCTCGGTTTCCTCTATGAGAAACCGGACCACGGCTATGACCTGCATCAGAATTTCCAAAGGGAGCTTGGCCACGTATGGCATATCAGTCAGAGCCAGGCGTATGCGGTCCTGAGCCGTTTGGAGCAAAAGGGCTACGTCGCGATCAGGGAAAGCGATCGCAAAGCAGCCCATACAAAGCAAACGCTCGCCATCACAGCCCTCGGTCGCCGGCAATTCAGAAAATGGCTGGAGACGCCCAGCAAATCAAAGGCGCGCGTCATCCGCATGGAATTCCTCACGCGCTTGTATTTTGCGCGTTCATATCGGCCGGAGAAAGTACCTGCGATCTACGAAACGCAATTAGCAGAAATTCAATCCAGTATTGCGCGTTTGGAAAACCTGAAAGACAGCCTGCCTGTTGAACAGACTTTCAATCGTCTCAGCCTGATCCTGCGCATCCGCCAACTCAGACTGGTTCAAGAGTGGATAACTGAAATTCAGCACGCAATTCGCACCACACAGCAGGCGACATGATGAAACGACCCGCTCTCCTCGTCGCTCTGATTGCTTTGCTCGTGACGGCCTGCGGCGCTCAAACCCCAGCCTCAGTTGGTCCGGGCACGGAATTGCGGACACTAACGGTGTTCGCGGCCGCCTCGCTCACGGACGCATTCGAGGAGTTGAGCGCACACTTTGAGGCAGCTCACCCGGGCGTGAGGGTCTCGCTCAACTTCGCAGGATCGCAAGCACTGCGCACGCAAATCGAGGAGGGCGCACAAGCTGACGTGTTCGCCTCGGCGAGCGGCGAAGAGATGGATGCGTTGGTTACGGGCGGATTGGCCGATGCCCAGGCGCCGGCGGTCTTTCTCTCGAACAAGCTGGTCGTGATCATGCCGGCGGACAATCCCGCCGCGCTCGAGAGCCTGGAAGGACTCGCAACGCCGGGCTTGAAGCTGGTCCTGGCCGCCGAAGATGTCCCGGTCGGAAATTACTCCCGTCAGGCGCTCGACCTGATGAACGGCGCGTACGGCACGGACTTCAAAGCACGGGTGCTCGCAAATGTCGTATCGAACGAGGACAACGTCAAGCAGGTGGTCGCAAAAGTGCAGCTCGGCGAAGCCGATGCAGGGATCGTGTACACCTCCGATGCAGTTGCCTCGCCGGAGCTGCAGAAGCTCGAGATCCCGGCCGAAGTCAACGTGATTGCCGAATACCAGATAGTTCCCTTGCTTCGATCACCCAACCTGGCCCTGGCAGGCGAGTTCATCGCCTATGCTCTTTCGGCGGACGGACAGGCGATCTTGCGTGCCTGGGGCTTTCTCCCGCCGCAATAGCGCGCACGTTACAATCCTTGCCATGTCATCGCGCGGGCGTCACGACTTGCTTTTCATCCTGCCAAGCCTGTTGTTGCTTGGGCTGCTCGGCCTGCCGCTGCTGGCCCTGATCGCGCGCGCGGCGGACCGAGATTTTCTGTCGCATGCGCTGTCCGCTTCGGCGCTGGCCGCATTGAGACTGAGCCTGGGCACCAGCCTCGCGTGCGTCTTGATCACCCTTCTGCTCGGCACACCGCTCGCCTACGTGCTGGCACGCTGGAAATTCCGGTTCAAGCCCTGGCTTGAAATGCTGATCGACCTTCCGATCGTCCTCCCACCATCTGTAGCCGGCCTTGCGCTCCTGATCGCGTTCGGGCGCCGCGGGTTGTTTGGCCCTGCGCTCAGTGCGATCGGCATCAGTCTGCCGTTCACGACGGTCGCAGTCATCTTGGCACAGACCTTCGTTGCCGCGCCCCTGTACGTGCGAGCCGCGCGGGTCGGATTCCAGCAAGTGGATCAGCAACTCGAAGAGGCTGCGCATGTCGAAGGCGCGAATCAGTGGCAACTGTTCCGTGAGGTCATGCTGCCCCTCGTCGGCTCGCATCTCCTCACGGGCGCGATCCTAACCTGGACCCGCGCGCTCGGTGAATTCGGCGCGACGATCCTCTTCGCGGGAAATCTCGAAGGAGTCACACAGACCATGCCGCTTGCGATCTATCTCGGCTTCGAGCGAGACCTCGGGGTCGCGATCGCGCTATCGGTAATGCTCATGGGGGTATCGATCCTGTTGCTCGCCATCACCCGACGCCTCGAAACGAAAAACTAACCGTTGTTATGCGTCACGTGGCAAGTGTCACTTGTCAAGTGTCACGCGTCCAGTGTCGAGCTAACGCAGCCAGAAACTAACGGTTAGAAAATAGGCCGTCAGGCCAAAGACAGCCAGCGCATTCGCACGCAACAGACGCCAGTTGGGCGGCAAGCCAGCGGCGATATTTCGCAGCAAACCGATCTGTAAAAGCGCGAACGGCAGCGAAATAAAGGCGGGCCACAGCACGCGCAGCGAGAGTCCAAACAGTGGCGCGGCGGCGAGCAGCAAATAAGCCGCGGCCAACAGCGCGTGGTGGAACGGAATGGCGCGCTGCCAGCCGAGCACCGTCAGCAGCGTGCGGCGCTCATATTTTTGGTCCGCCGCGAACGCTGGGAAGTCCATGGCGATGCAATACGCGAGCGCGATCGCGGTTAGCGGCGCGGTAACGAATCCCAGAAGCCGGTGGTAGTCCTGCGCCTGAAGAACGAAAGCGATGGCGGGGATGATGTAAGCCAGATGCACTGCCAGCAGAAACTCGCCAAAGCCGCGCTCGAGCAGCCGGAGCGGCGGTACGCTGCGGAGCAGCACGACGAAAACGGAACACGCCACCAGCAAGAATGGCGTCGCGCTGAGCCGGCTCGCTCGATACAAGACAAAGATAACCAGCGCGAGCGCGGCGAGGGCCGCGATCGAAAGGTATAGGGCGTTGCTCCGCAGTAACTCGCGCTCTGACGGCGTCTGTTCCGGAAGGATGGGCTCATTGACCGGCCGGAAGACTTCGGCCAGCAAGTTCATGCCAAGCTGCGCCAGGCACATTGCCAAGAGTCCAAGCCAGAATGCATCTGCTCGAAATGGCAGACCGAGGTAGTTGGCAATGCCGGCGCCCAGGAGGTAGGTAAACGCGGCAAGCAAGATGTGCACGGATCGGGAGATTCGCAAGAGAGGCATCATTGGATGCGGTCGTTCGGCGGATGGGGACAGCGGCCTACGCGGCGTCGAATGCCTTCCGCACATCGCGGAAATGGATCTGATCATGGCGGTAGATCATCTTGATCATTTCCGCGAGGGTCGTTTTACCAAGGTACGGATGACGGCCGACGCGTTCCAGGTCCAACGGATCGAGACCCGCGACCCAGCCGGCCATCTCCGTTCGCACGGCTCTAAAGCCTTCGAGCAATTCGGCTGGTGACATGTTCTGAGTCCGCCGCTGCTGGCTGGCATTGTACCGATCGATCGAGAAATCCTCCGCCGATCCAGGACCGCCTTGCTGGATCTGGGCGAAGAGCTTTACGAAGGCACGCTCCGAGGTTACCAGATGTGCGAAGACGTTTCGCACGGTCCACGTCGTGCCCTCGGTGTAGATCTCCGTACCCCATTGAACCGCCGAGAGGGACCCAAAATGTGCCACCGTCTTTTCACCTTCGGCTTTGAGTCGTTCGGCAAGAAATGCGGGCGTTTCAGGCATGGGATCGCGGGGATAAGCGCAGGCGACGCAATATGAGCTCTAGATCAGCGAGTACCCGCCGTCCACGACGATGGTCTGGCCGGTGACATATTGGTTGGCGGCAAGGAAGTCAAGCGCCGCGGCGATCTCGCCGGGATCCGACGCGCGCTTGAGCGGTAGGCGCTCGATCAACCTGTTCCACTGCTCTGAGGATACGATATCGGATTGCAACACCAGTCCCGGTGCGATCGCGTTGACGCGAATGCCAGGCGCGTACGCGCGTGCGAGCACCTTGGTGAGCGATTCGAGGGCTGCCTTGCTGACGGTATACGCAGGATAGGCATGCCATGCCTTCTGCGCAGCCACGTCGGTAACATTTACGATCAATCCGCCCTCCCTCATGCGCGCGGCGGCCTGTTGCGCGCAGAGAAAGGCGG
>DASXQN010000237.1:0-4225 GCA_036507155.1 Anaerolineales bacterium | reverse complement strand
GCGGCGCACCAAGGTGCGCCGCTCTTCGTTATCTGGCGAGCGAGAGGAAGACATCTTCGAGCGAAGGTTCGCCGCGTGCGATTTCCTGCACTTCCACGCCGGAGCGTTTGAGTTCGGCGCGCAGACCGGCCTCGTTGATGTCCGGGTTGGCGATCACCCGCAGGTGATCGCCCGCCAGGCCGACGCGGAGCACACCCTTCGTCTGCGAAAGCACCTCCAGCCCCGCCTGCAGGTCGGCAGTGAAGACTTCCCAGGTGGGGCCGGGCAGTATGGTTTCCTTCAACTTGAGCGGTGTATCCATGGCAAGCAATTTACCGGCGCGCATGATCGCGACCCGTTCGCAATATTCCGCCTCGTCCATGTAGTGCGTCGTGACCAGGATCGTGACGCCGTTCGCGGCCAACTCATAGATCAGGTCCCAGAAATCGCGCCGCGCGGCGGGGTCCACTCCGCTGGTGGGCTCATCCAGGAACAGCAATTTCGGCTCGTGCACGAGCGCAATGCCGAGCGAGAGCCGCTGGCGCCAGCCGGCGGACAGGGAACGCGTCAGCGTGGAGTCGTGTCCGGTCAGGCCGACCAGCTTGAGGGTCGCGTCGATCCGGCTGCGATCGTTGATCCCGTACACGCCGCCATAAAACGTCAGATTCTCGAGCACCGTCAGATCGTCATATATCGCAAATTTCTGCGACATGTATCCAGCGCGTGCCCGCACCTGCTCGCTTTGCCGAAACGCGTCGTAGCCCAGCACGGTCGCCTTGCCTTCGGTGGGTTCGAGCAGTCCAAGCAACATGCGGATGGTTGTGGTTTTGCCGGAACCGTTCGGACCGAGATAGCCGACCACCTCGCCCGCGTTGACTTCGAACGAGATGTGGTCGACGGCGACGAAATCGCCGAAGCGCCGAGTCAAGCCCTCGACCCGGATCACCGGCTCAGTCATGCGTCACCTCGGCGCCGTTTGCTTGCGAGCCTTCCAGCAACGAGATGAACACATCCTCCAGCGACGGCTGGACAACGCGCAACTCGGTGACCTCCGCGCCTTCTTTGCGAAGTTCTGCCGGTAAGCGTTTCATGACCGACTCGGCTTGATGCTCGCGGACGCGCAGATGCAGGCGGTCGCCGAAGGCGCGCACATCGTCCACATCCGGATCGCGGGTCGCGAGATGGCGTAGCTGGTTGAGCGGCCGGCCTCGCAGCTCAAGGATGCGGTTGTTGAGCACGGCGCGCAGCGTTGAAGGCGGACCCTCGGTGATGATCTTGCCGGCGCGCATGAAGGCCACACGATGACAGCGCGAGGCTTCGTCCATATAGGGCGTGGAGATGAGGACAGCCACGCGGTCGTTTTCTTGACCCTCAGCCCCTGCCCTCCCTTCGCTTCGCTCCGGGATGCTTCGCGATCTCTCTGAATGGGAGAGGGGAGCCGAGGTGAGGCGGATGATCAATTGCCAGAAATCCTGCCGTGTAACAGGATCCACGCCGGTGGTGGGCTCGTCCAGCAGGAGCACGCGCGGCCGCGTGACGAGCGCGGTGGCCAGGCCCAACTTTTGTTTCATGCCCCCGGATAGCTGTCCGGCGCGGCGGCCGGTGAATTCACCCAGCCCGACGAAATCCAGGATCTCCAGGCTGCGCGGCTTCCAATCCTGCGCGGAGAGGCCGCGTACTTCAGCAAAGAAGCGGATGTTCTCGAGCACCGTCAGATCTTCATATAGTGAGAAGCGCTGTGAGAGATAGCCGATCTGCGCGCGCGCGTCCTCCGCATTCGAGGCGACGTCGTAGCCGCAGATGTCCACGCTGCCAGAATCGGCCCTCAACGCACCGACCAGCAGCCGCATGGTGGTCGTCTTCCCCGCGCCGTCCGAGCCGACCAAACCCAGGACCTCACCGGGCGCGACCGTCAGGCTGACACCGTCCACGGCACGCGTGTCGCCGAAGGATTTGTGAAGATCGACGGCTTCCACGAGTGCCGGGACGTTTGAACGTTTGAACGTGGCAACGTCAGATTTCATATTCAGCGCTCTCTTCGCGAACCTTGCGAGATTGCGGGTGCGTTTCAAGGTAGTCCATGAACCGAGCCAATTGTCGCGACACCTTATCGGCAAGTTCAAATGACGCCTCAAAGGTCGGCCTTGGTACGTAGTTGAGATCCAATGCCACGTAGAGCTGGCAGCGGACCTCGCCCGCCGAGGCTTTGGCGCGCCCAAGGTAATCAAGAAACAGGGCTTGCGTCCGGCTCTCAAAGCCTTCAGCAATGTTGCTCATCACCGAGACGGCGGCCCTTTGGACTTGATTTCGCAAGCCATAATCCTTTGCGAATGATCCCTGTTCAGTCATCGCATAGATCATGCGTGTTAATTCTCTGGCTGTTTTCCATGCTTCAATTTCCTCGAAGCGGACAATCGTAGGCATCACCCCTCCTTGATGCGAACAAAGCTCTAACGTTCTAACGTTGTAACGTTGTAACGTTCTGACGTTCTAACGTTCTAACGTGTGAACGTTACATCTGCCGGCATGCCGATCTTGAGTTTCCCGTCCGGTTGGTCGACCTTGAGTTCGACCGCATAGACGGTTGAGCTGCGCCCCTCGACCGTTTGCACGTTGCGCGGTGTGAACTCCGCCTTCTCCGAGATGCGAACGACGGTTGCTGAATACGTCGGCCGCGGGCCCGACGCCGCATCGATCAGCACGGTTGCTTTCTGGCCGATCGTGACCTCGTTCAGGCGGTCCTCCGAAACATAAACTGTGATGGTCAAGTCGTTCAACTGCGCCAGCCGGAAGAGCGTTGCGCCGGGCGCCGCGAATTCGCCGGGTTCGGCATTGCGCGTCAGGATCACGCCGTCCATCGGCGCAGTGATGGTCAGCTCATCGAGTTGTACATTTAGAAGCGCGAGGTTGGCTTCCGCCTGGGCATGCGCAGCGGTGGCCTGGTCGAGCGCTTTCTGCGCGGACACCACGGCCGGCGATTCCGCACCGGTTTGCAGCGAGGCGAGACGCGCCTGGGCAAGGTCGTACCGCTGCTGCGCGACCGCAACCTGGCCGCGCGCATCCAGCACGGCCTTGCGGGCCGTGCTATTCAACAGCGCGTTGTACTCACGCTGCGCGGCGCGGAGTTCCGCGAGAGCGTTGTTATACAGTGTATACGCGGCGTCCTGCAAACCCCCACCCTCGCCTTCGCCGGCGTTGTCGGCGGCTTTCTTGACCTGGTCGGCGATCAGGAACGCGGCCCGCGCGTCGGCGAGTCGTTTCTCGGCCGCGAGGAAGCCGGCATTGTCCGCCTGCTCACTGACGTGAGCGAGATTGGTCGTGGCAGCCTCGCGGGCGGCGCTGGCCGCTTCGACCTCGGCCCGCGCCGCAGCCAACTGCTCGGCCTGCGCGAAATACCAGGCCGGCTGATTGAACTCATCCGGCGCGGAGAATCGCCAGCCGCCGGAGCTGTCGGCTGCCTGGGCCGTGAGAGCAGCCTGCAAGGTTTGATCGTATTTGACCTGCGCAGCGACCATGGCGGCGTGCGCGGCGTCGACCGCAGCCGCGGCCGCGTCGCGCTGGGCGCCAAGCAGCGCATCGTCCATGCGCAGCAGCGTATCACCTGCGTGCACGGCCTGGCCTTCGTCCACCAGGACTTCCGAGACCCGGCCGGCCAGGATCGGAGAGACACCCACCTCGACGGCCTCGATGCTGCCGGAAGCCTGCAGCGCGCCGTTGCGGCTGGGATTCAACGCGCGCAGCCCATAATATGCGGCGGCGACGATCGAGAGGATGACGAGTACGATCACGGGAACGGGCGGACGTTTATGTTGCATGGGAAACTCCTTTTCCGACTCCCCTCTCCCAGTGGGAGAGGGGCCGGGGGTGAGGGATGAATTCAATCCAAGCGCTTGCGGAAGCGCAGGGCGGCCGCGCCCAGAATGATTACTGCGAACAACGCCAGCGCGCCGATCTCATTCCACAGCGCGTCCGCGCCGACCCCCTTGAGCAGCAACGCGCGGATGATCACCAGAAAATATCGCAGCGGGATCGCGTACGAGATGATCTGCAGGAACTTTGGCATGGCATCGATCGGGAAGAAAAAGCCGGAGAGGAAGATGCTGGGCAGCATGGTGACCATGACCGTGATCATGGCTTCTTGTTGCGTGTTAGCGATGGTGGAAGCGAACAAGCCGATCCCCAGGCTGGACAGCACGAACAGTCCCGAGAGCAGCAGGATCAAGCCAAGATCGCCGCGGATCGGCAC
>DASXQN010000236.1:0-2936 GCA_036507155.1 Anaerolineales bacterium | reverse complement strand
ATTACGTGAAAAACCAGGACGCTGATCGAATTCGTCTCCGGCCCGGGCGTCCAGTCCAGCGCGGCCGGCGGCAGACCGTCGAGGGTCTCCAGAAAGCCCTTATGGCACTCCTGTAAAGCCTTCAGGTATTCTTCAAATAGTGTTTGCATTCTCATCGCCTCCTTCGCCTAACGCTAACTCCGCTCACCCAACATTTCCCAACCTCGCTCGAGCGCAACGGACTTAAGCTTCTCGTCCGGGTATACGGCCACGGGATGGTCTGCTTGCTCGAGCATGGGGATATCTTGCTCCGTGTCGCCGTAGGCCACATCCACGCGCTGCACGCCCAACCGGCTGAGCACCTGCTCGATCTTGCGCTCTTCCGCCGCCAGCTCGCCGGCCACGCCCACGCGTCCCTTGCGATATTCGACCGGCGTGCCGATGGCCTGTGCGCCGATGCGGCGGGCGAACGGCTCGATCAGCGGCTCCACCACGCTGCTGGCAATGTAGACCTGCGCGCCATTTTCCCTGTGCGCGATCAGCCGGCTCACGACGTCTTCGCGGCGCTTCTTCCACAGGTCGTGCTCCACAGCCCATTCGGCCACTTGCTCCATTTTTTCCGGGGATGCGTCTTTCACCAGCGATAGGCTGTCGATCATCACGTCCTGTCCCCACTTTTGCCAATCGATCAAGCCGCGTTTGGCGAGCAGGTAAGCCGGTGTGATCGAAGCGATGTACAGGCCGGCCCGAAACCTGCTCTGGTTGTGACGCACCCAGTCCACCAGCCCCAGGATCGGCGAGCCGGTGGTCAGCGTGCCCATCATGTCCGAGACGACGATCATATTTTTGGCTGCCATACAAAGCTGAACCCCGCTGCGGCGGAAGCGTTCCAATGCCGCGCTGCGCAAACAAAAAGAGACCTGCTCCGCGGGGAGATCGGTCTCTCATGAGAGGCTGGATCGGGCTGGCCCATCACCCTGCGGGCTGGGAAGGATTTTCCTTCGGCCGGACGATGGACTTCTTATTCTGCCGGCGCCTGGCCTTTTCCTCTTTCTTCTTCTTCTTTTCCAGTTCCTTCTGGCGTTTCTCGTGTTGATAATTAACCTTGACCAAGTTGACTCCCTTCCGTCCGGAAATGTGCGCTTGAATACGCTGGCCTCATTATAGCATCCAATCCGTGAAGGCCGCACACACTACGGCTGTTTCAGCGTGCACATGGCCTGCCGGATCTCACCCAGATGATAGGCGGTGTGCGCCACGATGGCCAGCGCGCCGCCGATCGGTCGTTCATCGTCCCAATTATCCAGATTCTGCAGCATCGTCCAGATGCGGCGGTAGGTCTGTTGGAGTTGATCCTTGTAGTTGGACCACACTTCTGGTGAAACTCTGTTGACGCGCCGCCAGATCTCGCCCCAGTCCACCTTCCCGAAATCCCTGTTAAGCACGTAAGCCTCCAGCACCTCCAGATAGAAGGTCACGTGCGCGACCTGCGCGGCCAGCGTGGCGCACTGGCCTCCGACGGGAATGGAAGCCTCGGCCGCGGTGATGCTCTCCAGGGTGTTGAAGAGCGAGGTATCCCGGTCGAGAAAGATGCCGTGCGTGTGCTCAAAGGTCTCGTCCAGGATCTGGAAGAGTTCCCTGGTAAAACTTTCCCGGGCCATCTGCCCGGACGCGCGTGTCTTGGCCATGGGTCGTTTTCCTTATAACCTGCTATAATTATTTAGATAGTTATATGCTAACACAGCCATCGGGAGCCTGTCAAGAATGACTGACGATCGCATGCAAGCCGCCGCATCCGGGTTCGATCCCGCCTTGAGATCGGGCCACCCCGCGTTGGAATTTACCAACACGGTTAACGATCACGCCGGCGCGGCGCCGGGCGAGACGCTCTTCGAGTACGGGCAGCTCCTCAGCTGGGGAAACCGCGTCGGGTTGCTGACCCCGGACCGGGTGCGGGCCCTGACGCGGGCCGCCGCGCGCCGTCCGACGGAGGCCGCGCAGGTCTTCAGCCGCGCGCTCGGGCTGCGCGAAGCGCTGTATCGCATTTTCGTGGCACAGGCGACGAGGCGCCCACCGGCGCGGTCAGATCTGGCCGTCCTCAACCGCACCCTGGCGTCCGTCATGGAGGGCGCACGCATCGCGCCCGACGCGCGCGGCTTCAACTGGAATTGGAATCTGCGGGACACGGCGCTGGACCTGCCGCTGCGCGTGCTGGCGCTCTCCGCGGTGGACCTGCTGACCTCGCGCGATATCCGGCGCGTCGGCCAGTGCGCAGACGAAGCCGGCTGCGGCTGGCTGTTCGTGGACACCAGCAAGAATCACAGCCGCCGCTGGTGCGACATCAATGATTGCGGCAACCGCGCCAAACAGCGCCGTTACCAGGCGCGCAGACGCAAGGCGAAATAGCGCTGGCCGGGGGCGTGTATAATAGGAAAATTAATTATGGACCAGGGTCTGAGGTCTGCCGGACAACGGCGGCTTCAGACCCGTTCAAAATAGAAGCCCGCGCCACTGATAAACGATGCAAGCCAAAACTGTCTTGAGACGGATCTCCTCGCCTGCGCGCCGCATGGAGCGGGTCAAGCCGCTCTACAAGCACCGCACGGGGTTGCTGCTGATCTCGCCATGGCTGATCGGGCTGGTGATTTTCAACCTGCTGCCGATCCTGGCGTCGTTCGTGCTCTCGCTCACCGACTTTTTCCTGCTAACCCCGCGCGAAACCGGCTTCGCGCTGCTGCATTTCTTTTACAGTTGGAATGAAACGCGCCTGGCCTCCCTGTACCTGGGCGTTAACTCGAAGCTCATGCCAGTTTCGTTCGGGGTGCAGAACTATCAATCGCGGGTGCCCATCGAAAACCTGATCCAGGCGGCCTCGCTGGTGATCATGGTCGTGCCGCTGATCGTGCTCATCCTGGCGCAGCGCTATTTCATGCAGGGCGTGATCGTCACCGGGGCGG
>DASXQN010000235.1:0-3956 GCA_036507155.1 Anaerolineales bacterium | reverse complement strand
CCTTCGGTGTTCTCGCACCAGATCCTCAATGCCATGCCCTACGCGTTCCTCGATGATGCGCCTCTGGAGGAGCGCCGGGCGCGTGCCGTGATTCTGCGCCGGGCGCTGCCGGACCAAAGCTCAGACCTGGGCAATCTGAATCCCGAGGCCATCCAGAGCGCCGCCGAGGATGCCTGGCCCGCGGCGCGGGACCGGGAAGAGCTGCACGACGCTCTCCTGGGACTGATCCTATTCCCGGAGACGGAGAAGTCTCGCTTCCCGGCTGAGGCTGAACAATGGTTTGAGTCTCTGGTCGAAGACGGCCGCGCCGCGCGCAGATTTTCGAATGATCGGGTGTACTGGGTTGCGGCCGAACGCGCGGAATCTATTGACGTATGCAGAGTCGTGAGAGGCTGGGTCGAGGTCAGTGGTCCGCTCACGCCATCCGGGCTCGCGCGCATCCTGGGACTCGACGCGGGCGATGTCCGCAGCGCACTGGCGCAGTTGGAAGGGGAAGGGCTCGTCCTGCGCGGCCAATTTACGCCGCAGCGGGAAGAAGAGGAATTCTGCGACCGCCGCATCCTTGCGCGCATCCATCGCGCCACGATCGCCCATTTGCGGCGGGAGATCGAGCCGGTGCAAGCCTCGGTTCTACTGCGCTTCCTCTTCTCGTGGCAGCATCTTGCCGCGGGCTCGCAACTGAGCGGAGATCACGGCATCCTCGAGGCTGTGGAACAGCTTCAGGGCTTCGAGGCGGCAGCGGCTGCCTGGGAAGACGAGATTCTTCGGGCGAGAATCCGCGATTACGACCCCGCGCTGCTCGACAATCTCTGCCTCGCGGGGGAGGTCGTGTGGGGGCGCTGGACGCGGCGCGCGACACAGGCGGAAGTCCCAGCGCGCAGGCCGGGGCTGACGCGCAGCGCGACACTCGGATTGGGAATCCGGGAAGATATGCAGTGGCTGCTGGACCCGGCTCCACCGGACGAAGAGGCGCTCTCCGTGCCGGCCCGCAACATTCTCGCGTTTCTGCGCAAGCGCGGCGCCTCCTTCTTCGCGGAAATCAAGGCCGGCGCCGGACATCTCCCGTCCGAGGTCGAGGAGGCACTCTGGCAACTGGTCGCGGCAGGACTCGTTACCGCCGACGCCTTTGGCGCTCTGAGATCCCTGGTGAACGGCGATGCGCGCCGATCGGAGCGCTCCCCGCGTCGGCGCAGAGAGCCGAGGCTGACGCGCGAGGGCCGCTGGTCGCTGCTCGAGCCTCTCGGACCCGTCCCTGAGAATCTCGTCGAGCTGCGCGCGCGGCAGTTTCTCCGGCGCTACGGAGTCCTTCTGCGCGAGCTCACCGCGCGCGAGCCGTCCGCGCCGCCCTGGCGCGAGCTGCTCTGGGTGTTGCGCCGCGCAGAAGCGCGCGGCGAGATTCGGGGCGGCCGGTTTGTGGCGGGATATCCCGGCGAGCAGTTTGCTCTTCCGGAGGCTGTCGATGCGCTGCGGGCCATCCGTCGGGATGATTCGCAGGGCCACTTCCTGCGCATCTCCGCCTGCGATCCGCTCAACCTGGTGGGCATCCTGACTCCCGGGCCGCGCGTGGCCGCCGTGCTCGGGAACCGGGTGATCTATCGTGACGGCATCCCGGTCGCGGCAATCGAGAGCGGCGAAACACGCATCATTTCACACGTGGAAGCCGACGAACGCCCCGTCCTGGAACGTCTGCTCGACGAACGTCCTCCGTCCGCCTTCGACCCCTCCCGCTCTGCCCGGCCAAAATCGCTGCGGAACAGGCTCTAACCCCATCGGTCTGAGTCATTGAAAACAACAATCCCCGGCCTCCTGTGGCCCGGGTCATCAGACCCGGGCATCCCGCGAAGCGGGATAGGCAAGTTGGGCATGCCAAGGGATCGCGCTACGCGCGATGCCCGGGTCTGATGACCCGGGCCACAGATATTGGCTGCTTTACTACCCCTTGGACACATTTTCATGGGCAGCATGATCCATTAGCTGCGGGCGCCTGGGACCGCACGCATCTTGCGTGCACGAAGTCTTACGATTGATAGGGTACTCAGGAGGCATGCTCCCTGCATCGGCAAAACCCGTGCACGCTGGAAGCGTGCGGTCCCCAGGGATCCTTGCGAATCTGATAAGACCGGGGTTCAGCGCCACTCGTGCTTTGGATACTTCCTTTGCAACTCAGGCTTTATCCGCGGGTAGTGCTCGCGCCAAAAGTTCGCCAGGTCCTGGGTCACCTGCACCGGCCGCATGCTGGGCGCGAGGATGTGCACACTAAGCAGGACGCGCCCCATCGCAATCCTGGGCGTCTGCGTCACCCCAAACAGTTCCTGTATTCGCAATGAGATGTAGGGCGGCCCGGCCGCGTCATACGTCACCTTGGGCGTCCGTCCGTTGGGGAGAGTGACTCGCTCGGGCGCGTGCTTTTCGAGTAAATCGCGTTGACTCGCGGAAAGCCATGACTTCACCACCGGCTTGACTTCGCGGTCCTTGAGATCTTTGTAGCTGAACGCGCCGAGACAAAGCTGCTCGATGATGTGTTGCCGGTGCTCGTCTCGTATCGGTGGAAGTTGAAGGTCAGGACACCACTCCGCCAGCAGGTTCAGCCTGAGGATCCATTGCGCGACGGCGTGATCCCACTTGGGCAACTGCAGCCGCCCGGCCACGACCTCCTGTGCCAGCAATCTCGCCGCGGCATCCGCCGGGGGCGGCTCCACTCTCCTGGATGCCAGCGTGAGATCCCGGAAGCGCAGGACTTCGGCCGCCTGCACTCTCCGGGTGGCTGAATCAAATGTGACCTGCAGCTCCGACCGCATGTCGTTCGGAAAGAGCTCTTGCAGCCACTCGACTTCGATTGCCGTAGCGAGGGAGAGAATCGTATTCACTTCGCCAGGGCGTCCGCCCACCTCGCGAATTTCCGCCACCACGATAAGCGGACTTTGCCGCACCACACTTTCCCGCGCCAGCACGCCACGCCGGCCATGCACGAGATCGCACCGCGGCGTGCCTTGCTCTTTCCGCCCCACCCGATCGCTGAACCCGATCAGGATGCATTTCCGCAACGCCTCGTCGTTCACCTCGCGCGGCTGGGCGTCGAGACCTTCGTCCCTGGCGATCCGGAGGAACTGTTCGTGCAATGGGCCGACCTGCCGCGCCGTGACACCGTGAATGCCGAGTTTGCGAAGAGCCTCTATTCGAAATCGGTTCTTCGACGCGTAATCCCATGCGCGCATCAGAAGCCAGAAGTCGGAGGAACCCTTGTCGCCCCACAGATCATCGCGCAACGACGCCACTTCTCCGCCCGGATTGCGCAGAAGCAAATCGCGCCCTTGCGTCAGCGCAGCCACGAGACACGCCTGGTAGACGCAGCCATATTCATGCGCCGCGAGCAACATGCGCGCGTAGCGAGGATGCACCGGGAATGCGAGCATGCGCCGGCCGAGTCCCGTAATCACCGTCTGATGCGCGCTCTTTTCCAGCGCTCCGAGATCCAGCAGAAGCTCCTCTGCGTGATTCAAAGCCGTGTCGCCCGGCGCCTCCAGCCAGCGAAACTTGCGCAAGTCATCCACGCCGGCTGCCTTTAGCATGAGAATAACTTCAGCGAGATCGAGTCGCTTGATTTCAGGCAGTTCCTGCACCGGCCGCTCCGCATGCTCTGACTGCGACCAAAGCCTGATGCACTGTCCCGGCGCCGTCCGTCCTGCCCGGCCGGCCCGCTGGTCCGCGCTGGAACGACTTATCCTTTCAATCAACAGCGTGTTGATCCCTCGATTAGGATCGTAGCGCGGAATGCGCGCGAGGCCGCTGTCGATCACTAACCGGACCCCGTCGATGGTAATGGACGTCTCGGCGACATTCGTCGTGACCACGACTTTAGGTTGATCGTAGCGCGCCACCGCCGCGTCCTGATCTCGTGGCGCCAATTCGCCGTGCAGAGGGAGAACAATGTAGTTCCTGGACTCCGATTTTCGCCG
>DASXQN010000234.1:0-1680 GCA_036507155.1 Anaerolineales bacterium | reverse complement strand
CTTGAGACCTTCGCGGTAGGTTTCGCTGGGACTTGCTTTCTCCTGGTAGCCGTGCTCCGGATAGGACTCGACCCACGGTCCCCTGGTGTAGCGGTACTTGTCGCGGCCGTAAGGGCCGGCGAGCTGACGGTCGATGTAAATGACGACGTTGGCCTCGGTCGCTCCGGGACCGCTCGCGTCGCTCGGGAAAATGCGGGCACAGGCCGCCGTGATCACCTTGGCTTCCTCGGCGGTGAAGAAGCGCAGCGGCACCTTCACCGTGCCGTTTTGAGCCTGTAGGCGCATCGGCTCGCCCGCCAAGGTGTACAGCAGCGTTCCGCCGATAGCGGCTGCGGGAAGGGTCAGAAATTCTCGGCGTTTCATATCAGCTTCTCCGGATGCTTGAAGTATCGGTCGGTCATCGCTTCCGTCGCCCAGTACGTCAGCGCGAGCACGGTCAAGGTCGGATTGGGCGCGGCATTCTGCGGGAAGCAGGACGCGCCGATCACGAACAGATTCGGCACGTCCCAATGCTGGAGATAACGGTTGACCACGCTGTTTTCGGGTGAGGTTCCCATGATGGCTCCGCCCTGAATGTGGGTGGACTGGTAGTTGATCACGTTATAGCGGGCGCGGGGCCGTGGGCCTTCGTCGAATTTCGCGCCCATCTCGCGCGCGATCTTGGCCTGGAGCTGCTCGGCGAACTCGCGCTGCTTGTACTCGTGGTCGGTCCAGTTGAGGGTGAAACGCAGCAGCGGATCGCCGAACTTGTCGGTGTAAGCCGGATCCAGGTCCATGTAATTCTGGCGCCAGGCCAGGTGCTCGCCCGCCAGACCGATGGCGGCGGAGCGATCCGTCCATTCAAGCGCCGCCTTCTTCCACTCTGAGCCCCAGTTGGATTTGCTCGCGCCCTCCGGCATGATGCCGAAGGACCCGATCGGAGGGCGGCCATTGATGCTGAGGGCGATCATGCCCAAGCGCAAAGGCTCGCCATCGGCGCCGGTGAAGCCGGTGTCGCCGTCAAAATCCGAGATGCGCGATCCCAGCTCGCCGGCTCCCATAAAAGCGTTGAGCGGCTTGTCGAAAAACGCGCGCGTATTGGTTCCCACCTGGTGCGTGAGGTTACGCCCCAGCGTGCCTTTGCGCGTGTTTGGATCGTAGGGCGTGCCGATTTTGGAAAGCAACAGCAGCCGCGTGTTGTTCAACGTGAACGACGCCAGCACGACCGTCGAGGCGGGTTGGAAGAACTCCTCGCCGTTCTCGCCGGTGAACTGGATTCCAGTGGCGCGGCCGTCCTTGTGCACGATGCGCCGCACCCAGCTTCCCGTGCGGAATTCGAAATTCTTGCGCCGCGCGAGCACCGGCATCAGAAGGTTGCTCGGCTGCGCTTTAGCGCCGACCATGCAGCCGTACCGCTGGCAATGGCCGCAATACTGGCACGCGCCGCGCATAATGCCGTCCGGATTCTTGTACGATTCGCTCAAGTTGGCCGCGGGCGTGGGATAGGGATGATAGCCCAGCCTGCGCACGGCCGTTTCAAACATGCTGCTGGCGTAGGAGTGCTTGAGCGGCGGCGTGGGATACTCCTGCTGGCGCGACCCTTCAAAGATGTTGCCGCCATCGATTTTTTGGCCGCGCAGATTGCCGGCTTTCCCGCTGATGCCCATCATTTGCTCGGCTTTCCAGTAGCGCGGTTCGAGA
>DASXQN010000233.1:0-8386 GCA_036507155.1 Anaerolineales bacterium | reverse complement strand
GGGGCACGATCTGCCACTCATCCCGGAAGAAGGACAAGGCGACCAATCCTGCCGCGAATGCGTAGAGCGCGACGCCCAACTCGGCATTGGCGCCCGGCGGCTCGAGCAGGAATTGGGCCATGAGCGCCAGCAGCAGCGCCGCGCCTGCACGCCACGTGAAGCGACCCGGCCGCGCGGGTTGAACTAGTGGCTCCTCCACCAGCTCGGGCTCCGCTTGCAGGCGCGCCTGCTCGGCCACCGCGCGATTGACCTGCGCTCGCTGTTCGATCTCGATCAGCGAGCGCAAGAATGTAATGAAGGACGGCCAATCCTTCGTCACGGACTTAAAGTAGTCCAAAACGGTGGGCTCGGATTCCTCTACGCCGGGCTCTCTGTGCGGCTGCGAAGGAGGCAGTTGCGATTCGTCAGTCATGTTATCTAGGCATGGCGGCCGGCTGTTTGCGCGCGATCACCAACAGGCTCTCGCCCCAGCGCATCGGCAGGAAGATCAGACCGGTGATGGCTTGCAGTCCACCCAGCGAACCGAAGAAAAGTTTTTGCACCTGCCGCGGCAGCCTCGGGACGTAGGGGACATCCCAGAAACCGTCCGCGAAGATGCGCAACAATTCGAAGCCGGCGCCCCGGATCAGGCCCAGCCATTCGGCGGGCGGCTTGAGCGAGATGTGCGTCGGATCCTGATAACCGATCCAGCGGTCGCCCTTCAACGGCTTGAGCAGGGACGCCAGGTTGGGTGTGGCCAGGATCAGGATTCCGCCGGCGGCCGTGACGCGGCCGATCTCGGCGATCGCCTGCTCGGGCTGAGGCAAGTGCTCGACTATATGTTTGATGATCACCACATGGAAGGCGCCATCCTCGAACGGCAGTTGCTGCGCGCTGGCGGTCTGCAGGGCGGTATGCTGCACCACGGCCTTGGACTGCTTCACAGCCCAATGGTTGAGGTCGATGCCGTAGGTCTGGAAGCTGCGCTCAAGCTGGGCAACCAGGTGGCCGAGCCCCGATCCGATCTCGAGCAGGCGCGCGCCGCGGCGTCCGTAGCGGCGCGCCAGCGTGGCGAAGAAACGGTTCGACCACCAATACTGGCTGTATTTCGCGAACGATACACTGGCGTACGTGTGGGAGGAGAAGTACTTCTCGTCGAAGGCCATATTGATAAAGAAAACGCAAAACGGCGTTTTGCGTAATGGATCTATTTCCGGCGGGCCACAAAGAATGTGAACGCGCCGTCGGGCCGCGCTTCGTTAGAAGCGTATTTTCGGATCAGGCCCTCGGTCAGGAAGAGGTTCCAGTGCGTGGGCGCAAGGATCCATTTGCCCGTCAGCGCGCGCGCCACCAGGGAAGGCAGCCCCGTATAGTGCCCCCATTCTAACACGCGCATCGCGGACGGGGAAAAATAGTGCCACCAGCGTTCGACGGCGAAGCCTGCTCTTTCGAGGCGCGCCTCCCAAACCGGCGGCTCGTCGGCGTGGTGGACCCGCGAAATGCGCCGGAACCATTCTTCGTAGGCGCGGCCCAGCAGCCGCGTCAGGGACAGGGACGAGAAATAGCGCGGGTTCGGCACGCAGAAATAGAAGGGCGCATCCTTTTTCAGCACACGCGCCGTGTCAGCCAGCACCGCGTCGATGTGCGGGATATGCTCGAGCACGGAATTGCTGAACGCGCTGGCGAAATGGCCGTCGGGAAACGGCGTCCGGGCGCCGTCTGCCTCCACCAGCCCGCGATACGCGCCGCGCGCGCGGGCTTCATGGATGGGCGCGTGCCACGGGTCCAGGCCGACGTCTATTTTCTGCTCGAAGGTGATGGCCGCGAAATGTCCGTCGCCGCAGCCCACGTCATACACCGGACCAGGCAGGGGCAGGTCCTCATAATACGAACTCTCCACGGCGCGCAGCAAGCCGCGGAAGTAGGGCAGGTCCCGGATGTGGAGGAAGAGGAAGTCTGTCGGTTGGCGGTTGACGGTTGGCGGTTGACGGTTGGGAGTTGACGGCTGACGCTTGACAGTGGACGATGGACGACGATCGAGTATCGATTTTCGATCTCCGCTCTTCCGCGGCTGGGTCACTTTTTCCTCATCAATCGCTCGAACAATTTTTCGTATTCTGCCGCGATGGTGTCGGGATCGTAACGGCGCTTGAGCGGCTCGCCGTCCCTCCGGTATTTCTCCCGATCGTTAAGGACTTCCAGGATGGACTCCCCCAGAGAGACCGCATCGCCGACGCGCGCGATGCGTCCCATGCCGTGCATCCGCACCGGTTCACGCACGCCCGGCAGCGCGGAGGCCACACTGGGCACGCCGTTCTGCATGGCTTCGATCTGCACGAGCCCGAACGCCTCGGTGGAGTTTAAGGATGGGACGACCAGCACGTCCAGGTTGGGATACAGCGCGGCCAATTCAACCGGCGCGAGATTTCCAAGGAATTTCCAATGCCCGGACTCCTCGTAGGCGCGGATCTCCGGAGCCAGCCGGTCGAAATATGCCTGCTCGCCCATGACGTTCTGATACATGCCGGCAAAAAGCACCTGCGCCTGCGGATATTTTTGCAAGATCGCCGGCAGCGCTTCCAACAGGATCTCCACTCCTTTTTCGGAAGCAAAGCGGGTAATCATACCGATGACCGGCCGCTTTTCGTGTGTCTCGTATTTGCGCCCGAAAGCGTCGACCGCGCCGGGGGCAGCGGGAGGCAGCTCGACGGGCGGCAGGATCGGCGTCAGCTTGTAGGCGTAGCGCGAGAGATACGGCGAATGGTCCGCATAATCCTGGGTGTACGTGACGATATGGTCCGAGAGCCTGCCGGCCATGTTGTTCTGGAAATCGACCACCGTATTGACGAGGCGATTGAAGAGTCCCGAAGGCAGCAGCACGTCGCAGTGATAGGTGAGCACGGATGGTTTGCCGAAAAGGCGGGCGCGCAGCGCCACGCCCGGCGCATCGAATTGCGGCAGGTGCATCTGCACCACATCGTGATCCCGGACCAGTTTGGTGGCGACCACGCCAAAGGTGGGCGCGATCACGCCCTTGCTGATACGCAGCAGCACAGGAACGCGGATGACCTGCACGCCGTCCATGCGCTCTTGGCGCGGGAGGTCGCGCTCGTACTGCGTGGTCATGACAGTCACCTGATGGCCGCGTTTGACGAAAGCGCGCGCCAGGCGCTCAGCGTAGATCGTCAGCCCGCTCGTATGCGGACGATAATAGGTGAGGACGGTCAGGATCTTCATGAAACGGAAGGATTATAACGTACCGCAATTTGAGCACGCGTGCGCTACTTCACCACGCGGTAGAGTTTGTAGATCCAACCCTGGGGGCGATCCACGGGCGCATTCGAGCGGTAGACGAGCTCGACGCGATCCGTTCCCATCCAACCTGTGATCAGGTCTTCCTGCGACGGCTCAGCAAGATTCATGAGATAGACAATATCCTGATCCAGGACATACTGCCCGATCCTGCCCGCTGTGAGCTCATCGAAGAACTGCCGGTCATTCACTAGCCCGTCCAGATTCACGACCGGGTTGGGAAGAAAATAACCGAGCACGCCCGCGTCCCTGGCGCCGAGGACCTCGCCGGGCGCAACATACCGATCGACGACGCGCGTGAAGGAATAAGATGCAAGCTCCCACTCAAACACCGGCGTGGTTTTCAAGATGGCGATCGCACTCAGCGCCATCAGGCCAATCACCAGAAGTCGCGCGGCTGCGTCGACGCTGTGATCACGATACCGAGACACAAGCCGGTCTGCCAGAAGACCTACGCAGAGCGCGAAGACGATCACCTCCTGGACGTAATACCAGTAGTTGCCGCTCCTTGGAAAAAGATGGAACACGGCGTAATAGCCGATCTTGAATACCGAGGAGACCCATAGCACGAACAAAATCAGACGTGTGCGGCTCTCATATGGCGCATTCCCTGTATTTGCACGCGGGCCCACACGCTGAAGAAGAAACACGGCCGGCAGGCCAAGCAGGCCGATCCACGGCAATACCGCGATCGGCCTGAAATCAAAGACGAACCAGAGCACCTCACGCAACCAGGGATACCATCCTTGCGAGAGTAAGCGCGCACTGTATTGTTGCGACTGCCAACGCTGCACCTGTCCACTGACGGGCGCGATGCTGCCAAATTGACTGTAGTTCCATGCCAGATAGCTTCCCGCGATCACCAGCACGACGGCGGCCGATATCCATAAGCCGGAGGATTTTGGCGGAGGGCTTTTCGCGGCTAGATACAGATGATGAGCTGCGATAACGCCGATCAGAAAGACGTTGTCGAGCCGCGCGAGGAACACGCACGCGATGACCAGACCGTACAAGAAGAAGAACGTTGTCCCGCTCCGGCCGGCCAGGAAGTCCATCCACATGGGCAGCAACAGAAGGATCATTACAAGGTTGACGCCCGACTCCATGCCGGTGAACAGCCCCTTGCCAAACGGGTGCCTATGCGGCCCTGGCAAGAACAAGATCCCCATCGCCAACCAGGCAGCCGCTTTTTGCGGCACAAACCGAAGCACGAGCCTGTAAAGCAGAACTGCACCACCAGCCAGGAGCATGGCCTCCAGAACTTTAACCACGCGAATCGCGGCCTCATTCCCGGCAGTCAACCAGAAAACAGGTACGATCAGGAATTGATAAAGCGGCTGGAATCCGTTCGTGGCGTGCAAGCCGTCGAAGGTAACGCCTTTTCCGAGCGCGATGTTCCTGGCAATCTCCAAATAGTAGAAGGAATCATCGACCAAGAACTGGCTGATCAGTGACGGGAGGTTGAGGAATGCCGCGCAGACGGCCACCAGGAATGCGCCGCCGCCCACCAGCCATTCATCCCTGGTGTGCGACAGCTTCATATTACTTTGTCGATCCACGCTTCAGGCACCTCCCGCGATTCCCCCACCTCAAGCCAGACCAGGAACTCCGCGTTGCCCTTCGGCCCCAGGATCGGAGAGCGCAGCAGACCGCGCACGGCGTAGCCCGCCTCCATCGCGAAGGACAACACGTCGTTGAGCACCTGCCGATGGACGAGCGGGTCACGGATAACGCCCGCGCCGCGCGCCACGTCTTTGCGGCCGGCCTCGAATTGCGGTTTGATCAGGGCAAGCACATCTCTTTCCTCTTTCTTCTTTTCGTTTCCATCGAAAGAGGCAAGAGGAAAGAGGAGCCAGTTCTTCACTACCGGCAGCAGGATCTTCAACGAGATAAACGACGCATCCAGCGTGACAAGTGATACCGGCTCCGGAAGCGACCGGACATAACGCGCGTTGGTCTGCTCCATCACGACGACGCGCGCGTCGTTGCGCAGCTTCCAATGCAGGATTCCTTTGCCGACGTCCAGCGCATACACCTTTGCCGCGCCATGCTGCAGCAGGCAGTCCGTGAAGCCGCCCGTCGAGGCGCCGACGTCCGCGCAGACGCGGCCGCGCGGATCGATGCCGAAGCCTGTCAGCGCCGCCTCCAGTTTTTCGCCGCCGCGCGAGACGAAGCGGGGACCCGAGTCCACCTCCAGCGGCGCGTCCGGCTCGATGGCGGCGGCAGGCTTGAGGGCGACCTGACCCGCAACCCGCACCTGTCCCGCCATGATCATGGCCTGCGCCTTGGCGCGGCTCTCTGCCAGCCCGCGCTCGACTACGAGAACATCCAGCCGTATCTTTTTCATCGTTTCAATTCTAATGCCATCGTCGTTATGTAATCGTATGAAACGAGACCAATCCTGGAGGATCCCATGAGAAATCGGTCATTATTCCTGCTGGTAATGAGCGGCAACAGCTGGACGCCGTAACCATCCAGGTTTGCGGAGGTCCATACGCACGGCCGGCGGCGCAGGCCGTTTCCGCAGTGCGTATGCTGTTTAAGCAGGTAAAATATCTGCATGGTATCAGAACTGATCAAGAGCATGCGCCCGCGCCAGTGGCCGAAGAATATTTTCGTGTTCGCGGCGCTGGTCTTCGACAAGCAATTGTTCATCGTCGACTCGCTGCTGCGCACGCTGGCAGGCTTTGCGTTGTTCTGCCTGATCTCAAGCGCGGTATACATTTTCAACGACCTGGTGGATATCCAGGCGGATCGCCAGCATCCCGAAAAGAAGCACCGGCCGATCGCATCGGGCCGGTTGCCGGCGGGCGTAGCCTGGGCCGTGGGCGTCCTGCTGGTCCTGCTCACGCTGGCGCTGGGTTATATGCTGGCTCCCGCCTTCGCGATGGTGCTGGCGGTATACCTGGTGTTGAACCTGGCCTATTCGCAGTGGTTCAAACACATCCCGATCCTGGACGTGCTCGTGCTGGCGGCCGGCTTCGTTTTGCGCGTACACGCGGGCGTCACCTTGATCCAGGTCGAACGCTTCTCGCCGTGGATGTACGTGGTGATGACGCTGCTGGCCCTGTTCCTGGGATTCGGCAAGCGGCGCGCGGAACTGGTGCTGCTCTCGCACGGCGCCGGTTCGCATCGCAAGGTGCTGGATGGCTACACCCTGCCACTGCTCGATCAATACATCCAGATCGTCTCCAGCACCACCATCGTCGCGTACAGCCTGTACACGTTCTCGGCTCCCAATCTGCCGCCCAACCATTCGATGATGCTGACCATCCCCTTCGTGTTCTACTCGGTCTTCCGCTATCTTCATTTGATTCACGTCGAGCACGCCGGCGGCGCCCCCGAGGAGATCCTGCTCTCGGACCGGGCCATGCAGATCGCCCTCGTCTTGTGGGCAGCGGCAGTGATAGCCGTCTTCTACAGCTCGTGACCAACGCCTCCGCGCCCGGCAAGATCATTCTGTTCGGCGAGCATGCCGTTGTGTACGGACGGCCCGCGTTGGCGATTCCCGTCACGCAAGTGCGCGCGCAAGTGAACGTGTCCGACGCGATGCAGCCTGGCATCTGGATCGACGCGCCGGACATCGGCCTGCGCGCGGAACTCGACTCGCTTCCCCCGGACAATCCGCTTGGTTCCGCGATCTTGAACTTGTTCTCCCGCCTCAGCCTTTCTCCGCTTCCCCCTCTGACAATTCGCATCACCTCGACGATCCCGCCCGCCTCGGGGCTGGGCTCCGGCGCAGCCGTGACGGTGGCCCTGTTGCGCGCCCTCTCCACACACATCGGCCACTCCCTGACCGACCAAGAGATCAACGCCGCTGCTTTCGAGATCGAGAAACTGCATCACGGCACGCCCTCCGGCATCGACAACACGGTGGTCACGTACGCACGTCCGGTCTACTTCCGGCGCGGTCAGCCGATCAAGACTTTCACCGCCGGCGCGCCGTTCACGATCGTGATCGGCGATACCGGAAAGGTTGCACCCACGAAGGAATCGGTCGGTGATGTGCGGAAATTATGGGAGACGGACAAAGAGAAGTGGGAAAGGACATTCGATAAAATCGGAAAGATCGTGAACCAAGCGCGTGAGAAAATCGAAAAAGGAAAGATGAAAGAGTTGGGTGCGCTGATGGATCAAAATCACGTGCTGCTTCACGAGCTGACCGTTTCATCGCCTGAACTCGATACATTGGTAGAGGCCGCGCGCGGCGCCGGCGCGCTGGGCGCGAAACTGTCCGGCGGCGGGCGCGGCGGCAATATGATCGCATTGGTGGAAAAAGGGAAGGCAGAAACAGTTGCAAGCGCACTTGTTTCTGCCAAGGCAAAAATGACTATCATCACAGAGGTTAATTGATTGAAATGAACCCACCTAAGTCATTGGTGAATCCTTGTTTTAGCATAGACATTTGAGGTAAACCAAATGCAATATGCTCGATTGTTGAATCGTCAAAGTGTATATGGAAGAATCATATTGGCGTTGGTTATTGGCCTATGTGCCGGGTATTTGCGTGTTTGGCTGGCGTTTCAAGTTCATAGCGGCGCAGGCGATTTTTTCTATTCTCTCCGTATCATAAGAGACTTATGGCAAGGGCACGATCCATATGATTATCCAAGCACACCTGATCTGATCTCATATCCACTTACGGCTGGTCTTTTTGCAGCGCCCTTTGCGGTCCTGCCGGATGAATAGGCCGCAGGCGTTTTTATCGGTTTAAGTAGTGGTTTGCTTGCGTGGCATCTATTGGAAAGAAAAACTTTCTGGCCTTTAACTATATTTTTGTCCTGGCCAGTTACTTATGCCTTGTTGTTTGCTCAATACACCCCATTGATTACCTGCATATGGTTTGTGCCGTCTCTATCACCGCTTATTTTAGTCAAACCGAACATTGCATTGCCTTTGATTCTGACCAATAAGATTAGTTGGAATGGCCTGATAGTGGGAGTCCTATTACTGGTTGCATCACTTTTCATTTATCCAATATGGCCTCTTATATGGCTTGAAAAAATAGGCACTTTTAAAGGTTCGCCTCCTTTATTCTCACTCCCTTTAGGGCCCGTAATGCTGCTCGCGTTGCTAAAGTATCGTGATCGGCGTG
>DASXQN010000232.1:0-6898 GCA_036507155.1 Anaerolineales bacterium | reverse complement strand
ACTCGGGCGTGCCTTTGACATCAACCAGGCGGTGCGACCCTGCATCGTAAAGACCGCGACCGCGGTGACGTCCCGATCGTGGGCCAGCTCCGAGGCCGCGCGGGCCATCGAGGCGGCGTCGCTTTCGCCGAGCGCCACCGGACCCTGTTCCTGGCCCCATTCCACAAAATGTGATTCCGCCTCTTGCACGATGCGGTCCATCATCAACACGGCCTCCACGGGATAATCGCCTGCGGCGGTTTCAGCCGAGAGCATGACCGCGTCGGTGCCATCGAAGACCGCGTTGGCCACATCCGTGGCTTCGGCGCGGGTCGGCAGGGGATTATGGATCATGGATTCGAGCATCTGCGTCGCCGTGATCACCAGCTTTGCGCGCGCATTGGCCTCGTGGATGATCTTCTTTTGCAGCACGGGCACTCGCTCAGGCGGCATCTCCACGCCCAGGTCGCCGCGTGCCACCATGACGCCGTCCACCGCTTCGAGGATCGCGTCCAGGTTGTCCAGCGCCTCGGGCCTTTCGAGCTTCGCGATCAACAGGGGCATCGGCTTGCCGGCGCTCAGCTTCTGCATTGCCTTGCGCACCATGTCGACATCGTCGACTGTGCGCACGAACGAGACCGCCACCGCATCCACGCCCTGGGCCATTCCGAATGTCAGATCCGCTTGATCTTTTTCGGTGAAGCCCGAGACGCGCAAGCGCACGCCCGGCAAATTGATTCCTTTATGTGAGGTGAGCGATCCGCCGACGACCACTCGGGCCGTCAGCGAGCGGCCTTGCGCGCTGACGACTGCCAGCGTCAGACGCCCGTCGTCGAGCAGCAACCGATCGTCCGGGCGGACCGACTCGAATAGTTCAGGAAAATCCACGGGGATGCACTGGCCATCGCCCTGCGGCGCCGCGTCCCCGGCCGCGTACAGGTGAACGATATCGCCCGTCGATAGTTGGAGCGGTGCGTCCAGCTTTCCGACGCGGATCTTCGGACCTTGCAGGTCCTGCAGGATCCCGATCGGCACTCTAAGTTTCGCGGAGACCGCCCGGATGGTGGCGATGCGACCCGCGTGTTCAGCGTGTGTTCCGTGCGAGAAGTTCATGCGCGCCACGTTTACCCCCGCGCGCACAAGCTTTTCAAGCACGGCCTCACTTTGGCTGGCGGGGCCGATGGTGGCGACGATTTTCGTGCGTCGAAACAAGCGAACCTCCAAGAACAGGCCATGGCCCCACTACAGCCTGAAGTGCGGTTATTGAGGCGGTCATGGAGCAAAACACTGACGGGCCGCGGGAAGATACGAGGTCCTGGGCGCCGCGCCGTCCGTTACAGGTAGTGCAGTTTGCGGGCTTGCTTCTCCAGGTCTTCCCGGAAATCAGGGTGGGCGATATTGATCAGTTGCTGCGCACGCTGCCGTATGGTCTTGCCGTACAGGTCAGCGACACCCTGTTCGGTGACGAGGTAGCGCACGTGATTGCGCGTGGTCACCACGCCGGCGCCCGGCCTTAGCATCGCACTAATGCGCGTGATGCGGCCGCCATCTTTGAGCGTGGCGGTACTGGGCAATGCAATGATGGGCACGCCGCCTTTCGAACGCGAAGCGCCGAAGATGAAGTCCATCTGGCCGCCGACGCCGCTGTAGAGGAGCGGGCCGATGCTGTCCGCGCAAACCTGGCCGGTCAGGTCCACCTCCAGCGCGGAATTGACCGCCACCATGCGGTCGTTCTGCGCGATGACGAACGGATCATTCACATACTCGGTGCGATGGAATTCGAGCAGGGGATTGTCGTCGGCCCAGGTATACAGCCGCCGCGTCCCCAGCATGAAGCCGGCCACGATCCTGCCGGGATGCAGCGTTTTGCGCGCGTTCGTGATCACGCCGGCTTCGACCAGGTCCACGACCCCATCCGAGAATAGCTCGCTGTGCACGCCCAAGTCCCGTTTCTGGTGCAGATACTTCAGCACGGCATCCGGGATCGAGCCGATGCCCATCTGGAGCGTGGCGCCGTCCGGGATCAAGTCAGCCACATGGCCTGCGATCTTCTCGATGATTTCGGATGAATCGGCCGCGGGTTTCGCCAGTTCGGGGATCGGATAATCCACGGGGATGATGTGATGCATGCGGCTCACGTGTATGAACGAATCGCCGAGGGTGCGCGGCATCTGCTCATTGACCTCCGCGATGACCATCCGGGCGGATTCGGCCGGCGACTTGGTCAGCCCCACCTCCACGCCGAGGCTGCAGAAGCCGTGTTCGTCGGGCGGGGACACCTGGATGAGGGCGACGTCGATCGGAAGAACGCCGCGCTTGAACAATAGTGGAAATTCGGACAGCAAGACCGGTGTGAAATCGGCGCGTCCCGCCTGTACCGCCTCGCGGATGTTGGCGCTGATGAACATCGTGTTGACGCGCAGGTGCCCTGCCATGCGGGGGTCCACATACTCGGCGGCGCCGACCGTCAGCGAATGGCAGATCTCGACGTCCGAAAGTTGGGGAGCATACTCCACCAGCGCCGGCAGCACGGTTTGCGGCACGGACATATTGCCGGTCAGAAAGATGCGGTTGCCGCTTTGGATCGCGCGCACGGCGTCGTGCGCGGTCGTCAGGCGCGACCTATACAGGCCGGTCCAGTCCACCGGAAGCCTCCTTTCCGAGCGGCACGAGCGTCAGATGGCGAGGATTCCCCTGATAGATCGCGACCGCGCTCTCGATGGCGGGATCGTCCTGCATGGCCGCGCCTACACCGCGGTCAGCCACGGCCAGCACGTAGGGCAGCGCGGCATTCACAAAGGCATGCGTGGCCGTGCGCGCCACCACGCCGGGCATGTTGGGGACGCAATAGTGCAGCACTCCCTCCTCGAAGAACGTCGGCGCATCGTGCGTCGTGGGGCGCGAAGTCTCCACGCAGCCGCCCTCATCGATGCTCACGTCGATGATGATCGAGCGCGGCTTCATAGCGCGAACCATCTCGCGCGTCACAAGGATGGGGGTCCGCTGCCCGCGTAACAACACCGCGCCGACCAGCACATCCGCGTATGCGGTCACGCGTTCAAGATTTCGTTGTGTGGAAAGCATCGTAACGATGCCCGGAAAGCGGTCCGCCAGGTGTTGCAGCACCTGGACGCTGCGGTCGACGATGACCACATGCGCGCCGAGTCCCACGAAGGCTTGTGCCGCGTACGTGCCGACCACCCCTCCGCCAAGAATCACCACCTCGGCCGGAGGCACGCCGGGCACCCCACCGATCAGTATGCCCTTGCCGCCCTCGCTGTTTTGCAGCAGCCGTGCCGCGGTCTGAGCGGCCATCAGTCCGCCGATCTGGCTGAAGGGACGCAGGACTGGCAGAGTCGCGTCCGGCAGGCGGATCTGTTCGTAAGCGAGCGCGGTGATCTTCTTTTGCAGCAGGAGGTCTATCTTGCTGCGCTGTGCCGGGGCCAGGTGCAGGAAGCCGGCCAGCGTGCAACCGTCTTGCAACCAGTTCAGCTCCTCCTCCAGCGGTCGTGCTACTTTGAGCAAGAGGTCCGCCCGCCCGAAGACCTCTTCAGGAGAGAACGCGATCCGGGCGCCGGCCTGCTCATATTCCTGGTTGTCGAAGCCGGCGCCGACGCCCGCTAGATCTTCGACATATACGGTGTGGCCGTGCTGGCGCAGGATCTCCACACCGGCGGGGGAGAGCCCAACCCGGAACTCAAACGGCCTGCGCTCTCTCGGGATCCCGATGTTCATGCCATCCTCCAACTAACGGCAGAGCCCGCTCACCGCCAGCCCTCGAGCTCTACGCGATATTCAGCGTTTCCCGAATAAGCGGCAGCGCCCAATCGATCGTATCTTTTTCGATGACCAGCGGCGGGGCAAAGCGAATCACGTTCTCGTGGGTTTCCTTGGCGAGAATGCCGCGGTCCTTCAGGGCTTCGCAGAAACGCCGCGCGCCGCCCGCGCCCGACTTCAATTCCACGCCGATCAGCAAGCCCAGGCCGCGCACTTCTTTAACATGCGGGCTGGGGACCTCGGCTAGTTGCTCAAGGAAATATTCGCCGAGCTCTGCCGCGCGCTCCGCGAGTTTTTCTTCGCGAATCACGCGCAGCGAGGCACGCGCCACCGCCGCAGCCAGCGGACTCCCGCCGAAGGTGGAGCCATGTTCGCCTGGCGTGAAAAGGCCGAGGATCGCGGCATCCGCCAGCACGGCCGACACTGGATAGAAACCGCCCGCCAGCGCCTTGCCGATGATGCTCACATCGGCTCGCACACCTTCGTGCTCGGTGGCGAACAACTTGCCCGTGCGCCCCAGTCCTGTTTGAATTTCATCCGCCATCAACAAGACATTGTTTCTCCTGCAGATCTCGGCAACCGCGCTTAGATAACCCTGGGGAGGAATGATCACGCCTGCCTCCCCTTGGATCGGTTCGAGCAGGACGGCCGCCGTGTTCGGCGTGATCGCCCGCTCGATCGCGGATGCGTCCCCGTAGGCTGCGCTGACGAAACCGGGCGTGAACGGACCAAAGTCATCGCGATAGAGCGGCTCGGTGGAGAAGGAGACGACCGTGACTGTTCGGCCATGGAAATTGCCCGCAGCGGTGATGATCTCCGCCTGGTAACGCGGCACGCCTTTAACCTGATAGGCCCACTTGCGCGCCAATTTGACCGCGGTCTCCACGGCCTCCGCGCCCGAGTTCATCGGCAGCGACATCTCGTAGCCGGTCATTTCCGAGAGTTCTTTGTAGAGCATTGGGAGTTGATCGTTGCGGAAGGCGCGCGACGTGAGGGTGACTCTTTTTGCCTGCTCCACCAACGCCTCCAGGATCTTCGGATGTACATGACCCTGATTGACCGCAGAATATGCGCTCAGGCAATCCAGGTACTTCCTGCCCTCCACGTCGTGGACCCAAACGCCTTCTGCCTTGGCGATGACCACGTCCAGCGGATGATAATTGTGCGCGCCGTAGCGATCTTCCAGAGCGATGAAGTCATTTGTCTGCATGATTTGCCTTTATGGGATTTCTACTTGATTCGAGATGTAGATAATTCTGAAGCTCGCCGGCGGAAACCGGCGAGGTCATGCCACCCCAAACAACCGTGCCAGGATCGCCTTTTGGGCATGCAGGCGGTTGTGGGCTTGCGGGAAGATCACCGAGTGCGTGCCGTCGGCTACGTCATCGGTCAGTTCGTGATTTCGATGAGCCGGCAGACAGTGCATGACGATCACATCCTTGTCTGCTTCGCCGACCAATTTTGAGTTCACTTGATATGGGGGAAAAACCTTCTCGCGCTGCGCAGTCTCTTCCTCCTGGCCCATGCTGGTCCAGGTATCCGTGTAGATCACCTGCGCACCTTTGACGGCCTCGTGCGGATCGCGCAGGAACGCCAGCTGGCTGCCGGTTTCTTCGGAAATGTCCTTCGCGATCCCCACGGCCTTTGCGCTCAGATCATAACCTTCAGGGCTAGCGATCGTGAAGTTCCAGCCCAGCTTGGTTGCGGCGTGCATAAGTGAGACCGCTACGTTGTTCCCGTCACCCACATAGCTTACATTTAGCCCACGCGCCCTACCGAACTTCTCCTGGATGGTCAGCGCGTCTGCAAGCCCCTGGCAGGGATGGTTGTAATCGCTGAGACCGTTGATCACCGGCACCTCCGCCCAGCGGGCCAATTCAACGACGTGGGCATGTTCGAAGACGCGCGCCATGAGCGCCTGCACATACCCGGACATCACGCGCGCGATATCCGCGATCGACTCGCGCATGCCCAGGCCGATCTCATTTGGCGATAGGTACAACGCGTCCCCGCCCATATGACGCATGGCCATGTCGAAGGACACGCGCGTGCGCAAGCTTGGCTTCTGAAAGATCATCGCCAGCACCTTGCCGCGGAAGAGCGGCGGGTTGCCTTTGCTCAGGTGCTCTGCCTTGAGCCTGACAGCCAGGTCGAGCAGGTCCTGGAGGTCATCAGATGATAGGTCGGCGATCGCCAAGAAATGCTTCATAAATTCTCCCAAACAAAGTATATCATCGGCATATTCTCATGCCGCGCGGCATGAATTCCGGCGACTAGGCTTTGGGCGCCATGCGGACTTTTTTCCAATACCGCTGCACACCGTCCGCGGACATGCCGAGCGGATTGGCGAGCTCGTACGACTTGATCACATCCGGCGTCAGGCCGATCTGCCGGCCCTCGTCCTCGAGCCACTTCGCGAAGGCCGCGCGCAAGTCCCCGGTCGGCGGGTCGGCGGGCATGACCTGTTCCATCCAGTGCTCCACGGCATCCAGGCCCTTCTCTACTTCGGCCAAGTGCCATCCAGGATCGTCGAAGATCCCAAAGTGTGTGGGCGCAATGCGCTTGAAGGACAGCCCGCGCAAGCGCCCGATGCTGGCCCGCCAGCGCTCGAGATGAAACTCGGGTGGCGGCATCGGCACACGCAAATACTGGAAACCCGGGATGCGTACACCTCCAACATCACCGCTGAAACACAAGTCCTCGAACAGATACGCGTAATGATGTTCCGCGTGGCCCGGCGTGTTGATCGCCACAAACTTCAAGTTTCCCACGACGATCTGCTCGGAGTCTTGGACGATGCGCAGCCGGTCCACCGGCACCGCCAGGAAATCGCCCCACAGCGCCTGCATCCGCTCTGCGTAGATGCGCGTGGCGCTGGCCAGCAGTTTTTCCGGATTGAGCATGTGCGGCGCGCCCACGGGATGAACAATGATCTCGGCGCCCTGGCTTGCCAGCCAGCCGGCGGCGCCGGCATGATCGAGGTGAATGTGCGTGAGCAACACGTGCGTCACGTCCCGGGGAGAAAAGCCCAGTGCGGCCAGACCAGCCTGCAGCTGGGTCTGAGTCGAGCCCGGTCCGCTCTCGATGAGCACTACGCCATCCGCATGTCGCAGCGCGAAGACCGCGATCGCTTTTGGCTTTT
>DASXQN010000231.1:0-2961 GCA_036507155.1 Anaerolineales bacterium | reverse complement strand
GAACCCGGCAATGATGGCGAAGAGTAATAGAAAGAGAAATTTCATTCTTGTCGTTATCAGGTTGAAACGTTGGAACGTTGAGACGTGCAAACTTTCCCGTTGTTAGTCCGCTGCGCTCGCCTGTGGTTGGGCCGGCTGTGCGGCGCGTGCCGTTTCGTAATCCGGCTCGCGATCCGGCCAGGCCGCGATCAGGATGCCGAACAGGAAGACGAAACTGCCGATCCACAGCCAGTTCACCAAAGGGTTGACGTAGATCTTAAACGTCGCGCCGGACGCCGAAGCTGGCTGCCACTCCAGCAGCAGGATATACAGGTCCTCGCTGAGCGTCGCGTGCTGGGCCGGGATGGTCATGGTCTGCTGCGCGTCCGGAAAATAGTCGATGCGCGGGTACAGCTCGCCGAGGTACTTCCCGTGCTTGTAGATGCTGACCACGGCACGCCTCACCTGCCGTTGATCGCGAGCGGTAAAGCTTGCGATCTGGTCGTACTGCACGGTATACCCGCCGATGTCCACTGCATCGTCCACGGCCAGCGTGCCCTGCGTTTGTTGCTGAAAGAGTTCGATGCCGAGAATGCCGATCGCCATCAGGACCATACTGATATGGATGATGTAACCGCCATACCGGCGCCGGTTACGGCCGACCAGGCGGTACAGCGCTGTGAAGAAGTTTTCCTTCTGGGCGTTCTGGCGTGCATGCGACGCGCGCCAAAATTCATACAGCGTCACGGCCAGGACAAGCGCCACCAAGCCGAACCCCGTCAGAGCGATCAAATTGTGCGTGTACTTCAGAGCGAGCAGCGCGGTGACCGCTGCGGCCAAGGCAGCCGGCTTCCACAATGCGCGTCCGAGAGTCTGCCAGGTGGAATGTCCCCAGGCCGAGAGTGGCGCGATGCCCATCAGGAGCAGAAGCACGGCGAAAAGTGGACCGTTGATGCGCTCGTACCACGGCGGTCCGACCGTGACCTTTTCACCCGTGAAGATCTCGCTGATCAGCGGGAGATGAACTCCGATGAAGCAAACCACGTCGATGCACAGGAAGATGAAATTGTTCAGGACGAATAGCGCCTCGCGCGAGAGCAGCGAGGTCAGCTCGGCCTCGGTCTTCAGGGATTCCCAACGGTAGATCAACAACGCAAACGATCCGAAGAGCGAAACGCCGATGAAGATGAAGAACGCCGGGCCGATCGCACTCTGTGCAAAGGCATGGACGGAAGACAGAATCCCGGAGCGGGTCAGAAACGTCCCGTAGATCACCTGGACATAAGTCAGAATGATCAGGAACATGCTCCAATGTTTGAGCATGCCGCGCTTCTCCTGGATCATCACAGAATGCAGGAAGGCTGTGCCGGCCAGCCACGGCATCAGCGCGGCCACCTCCACCGGATCCCATCCCCAGAAGCCGCCCCAACCGAGAACGTCATAGGCCCAGCGGCTGCCCAGCACGAGACCGCAGGAGAGGAACAACCAGGCCCACAGCGTCCAGCGTCGGGTGATGCGGATCCAGCGATCGTCGGTGCGGCCGGTAATGAGCGCCGCCATGGCGAACGCGTACGGGATCACGAACGAGACAAAGCCAAGATACAGCATGGGCGGATGGATGATCATGCCTGGGTGCCGCAGCAGCGGATTCAAGCCGCGTCCGTCCAAGGGAGTGAACAACACCGCATTCGCCGGGGCGAACATGCTCACCAACAATTCACCGTTCAGGGTCTGCCAGTACCGCGCAAACGGATTCTCAAAGAAGACCGACAGCGTCAGGAAAAAGGCCATGGTGATGGAACAGATCACGATTACCCATGGCAGGAACTCGCGGTCCCGGTCCCATTTGCGCAGTGTGACCAGGGAGGCGAATGCCGACATCAGCCAGGACCAGAAGATCAAGGAGCCGGCCTGTCCGCCCCACCAGGCGGTGACTTTGAGGTAGGATGGCATGCTGCGGCTGGTGACCTCGTATACGAAGGAGACCTCGAACCGGTTGGTGACCAGCAAAATGATGAGGCAGAGGGCGGCCAGCGAGATCAGCGGCCAGGTGAGCAACAGCGCGCGGCGTCCGCTTTCGACAAGTGCAGGGATCCCGCGGCGCGCGCCCAGGAATGCCGCGCCCGCGCTGTAGAGCGCCACCAGCAGTGAAAGCACCAGTATCCCGAACCCGAATTCCGCCAGCATCCAGTCTCCTAATTCACGAAAAAAACGGCCGCGCCAGCGCGGGCCGTTCCCGGTTTATTCCTGTACTGCCTGTTCCGGCAGGGCTTGTTCATAACGCGTCGGACATTTGAGCAGAAGTTCGTCCGCCCGGAAGATGCCATCGGCTCCGATGCGGCCGGTCATGATCGCCTGCGCTTCGTCGCGCAGCAGATCGGGCCGAGGGCCAACGTAGACCACCCGCATGCGATTGCGAGCCGGATCGGTGACGGCCGCGTGCAGTACCTCGGCCAGCCCGCCTTGTGCGTCGATCTCGGTATTGTCGCCGGGCACCTGCGCCACTTCGAAGGTGAGCGTCAGTGTTTGTGCGTCATACTGGATCGTATTGCCCACCACCGCGCCGGAAACACGCAGGCTTTTACCGTTCACGTCCGCGCCGGCGGCGTTAACTTCATCGACGGTCATGAAATATTCTGCGCTGGCTTGCGTGGATGTGACGATCAAATATACCACCGCGCCCAAGATTGCCACGCCGCCCACGACAAATTTATTGATCTTCATGTTCTAACTCCAATGCTGGACCGGGTAAGCCCGGGGTTGCGAGTGTCTGCCGGCGCGCGCTTCACGCACCCACGGATGAATTCTACATGTCGAGATTAACGGTGAATGAGAGCAGCAGCCTGACGGCCTTTGAGAGAGATACTGAATAACACCATCTTCGGAATGCTGGCTTGGCAAAACACTCCGCAGTGTCGCCGATCCAGTGCATCCTGAGCCCGAGCACGAATTGACCCGGAAGGAAGCTGGTCGCCGTGATCG
>DASXQN010000230.1:0-4221 GCA_036507155.1 Anaerolineales bacterium | reverse complement strand
GCATGCAAAGCGCCCGCCCACCGTTAGCAGCAAAAGTTTCCAAGCCCAAGCGGACCGTGCGTAAGACCGGCCGGACCGGCACCACCAGGAAAAAGAAGTAGCCAATCCAAACGAAGTCCGCTATAATCATGGCGGACTTCGTTCATAAGGGGCCATGAAAAAACGCCGGATCGGTCTTCTGTTTATTTTGGTTACATTAATGGGTAGTTTGGCCACGCCGGCTCAGGGCCGTGCCGCCGCGCCCAATCCGCCTCCCGGCCCGGACCGGTTCACGGTCATCACCGTCAACTACACGGCATTCACGTGGTGGATGGCCACTTGGCGCGGCAGCGAGGTCGTGTGCTCGGTCGTGGTCGATCATGAAGACGCGCCCACCCCGGACGAGATCTATCGTGACTGCGGCGGCGTGATCTACGATGACTGGCTCGCGCAAGATCCGTGCATCAAGAAGAAACCATCGACCTGCGACGGCTACTACATCTACCCGGTTTCGAGCGAGGTCATTGAAAAGGAGATCCCCACCCATCTGCCGGAGGCGAGCGCCTGGCTGACGCTCGAGGATTGTGTGCCGGTCGTCAGCCTGTCCACGAACATCTGCGAGGCCATACCGAAGCTGGTGATCACGGGCCAGGAGCCGCTGCCGAACGAGACCATTATCGGCGTGGAAGGCACGCTGGACGGTGAGCCCTTCTACTGTGAGGAGGCGGTTTGCAAATTGCCGCTGCAACCGACCGATGAGGACGGCGCTGCCCTCGAACTATGGGCCTGGTCGAGTTACGGTGACAGCAGTCCCGTATTCACAGGCCAGGTGCGCGTGGTACAGGCCGATGAGGGCGACCCCGACCAACTGTATTGGTACGTGGATGTGCTGTCCAGTCAATGGCAGGGAGAACCGTTGGCCACCTGCGCGGAATCCTGGCAGTCCTTCCCGCCGGTGGGCGGCCCGCCCGAGTGGCTTAGCACGCCCCTCCAGAGCGAAGAGCTCTCCAGCGACATCCCATACACCTACCTCGCCGCCAACTTGATCTTGCAAGGCGCGGTTGACGCCCGCGCTTGCGTGGACGGCGGCTTGATCCCCGGCGGCGGCGTGAATACCTGCGGCCTCGAAGCCTCGCGCCCTGTGGTGGTCGAGTGGCAAAACCGGTTCGACAGCCTGATCTTCAACACCTCACAGGCCTCTGGCGTGCCCGCGCGCTTGCTGAAGAACCTGTTCGCGCGCGAGAGCCAGTTCTGGCCGGGGATCTTTCGCGCCACCGGCGATGTGGGGCTCGGGCAGTTAACCGAGAATGGCGCTGACACCACCATGATCTGGAATCCGTCCTTCTTTAACCAGTTCTGTCCCCTTGTTCTGCCCAGCGAGGACTGCGGCAAGGGCTACTTCCATCTCGACGAAGACCAGCAACTCTTGCTGCGCCAGGGATTGATCTCCTCGGTAAACGCGACCTGCAGCGACTGTCCGCTCGGCCTGGATCTCACACAAGCCGATTTTTCGGTGAACGTCTTCGCTCATACACTGCTCGCCAACTGCGAACAGGCGGGACGCGTGGTTCGCAATCTGACGGGCACTGCGCCTGGCGATACTGCATCATACGAAGACCTGTGGAAATTTACGCTGGTCAACTACAACGCCGGCCCGGGATGCCTCGGGGATGCCATCGAGGGCGCGCTCGGCCAGGGCCGCGCACTGACGTGGCCCGATGTGTCCTCCTTCCTGCCGGAGGCCTGCGCCGCCGCGATCGACTACGTCAACGACATCAGCCAGTAAACAACACACTGTGTTAAACTAGGCGCATGCTGACCTCCGTGGAGCGTGCGCTTTTTACACTCGCCCTCATCGCCTCGCTCTATCTCACGTGGCGCGGCGTTGCGCGCATCATTCAGAATATTTCGAGTGGGCGCGGCAAGCCTGATTGGTCGCTGGTGCCGAAGCGGATCGGCGAGCTGATCCTCAAAGTGGGACTCTTCCAAAGCGTCTTCCGGTCCCGGCCAGGCGCGAGCCTGCTGCACGCGCTCGTCGGGTGGGGCTTTCTGATTTTCCTGCTGGTAAATCTCAACGACGTCATCTACGGCTACACCGGCATCCTCATCCTGAGCGAGACCGGCTCGTTCGGCAACTTCTACCGGTTGCTGGCAGATTTCGCGGACGCCGGCATCCTGGTCGGCCTGGCCGGGCTGGCCATCCGGCGATACGTTTTGCGGCCGGCGCAGCTCACTACACGCGCCACGACGCTGCTGCATCCCAAGGCGCGCAGCGGCATCACGCGCGATTCCGCCATCGTCACCGCCACCTTTTTTACGCATAATGCGGCCCGCCTGCTGGGCGAGTCGTTTCATCTGGCGGGTAACGGGGGACGCGACAGCTGGCAACCCATCGCTTCCACGGTGGCAGGCCTGTGGTCCGGGCTCGAACCGCAAGTCCTGCTGACCGGTGAGCACGTCATGTTCTGGATTTCACTCGGCGCGGTGATCGCGTTCCTCCCTTACTTCCCCTATTCGAAGCACATCCATTTATTTTTCGCCCCGATCAATATTGCGCTCAAGCCGGAACGCAAGTCCATCGGAGAGTTGAGCTTCATCAACTTGAGCGATGTGACGATCGAACAGTTCGGCGCGGCGAAGATGAAAGACCTCGGTTGGGAGCAGGTCATGGATAGTTATGCCTGCATCATGTGCTTTCGCTGCCAGGAGGTCTGCCCGGCGTATCAGACCGGCAAGGTCCTGTCGCCGGCCGCGCTGGAGATCAACAAACGCTATCATCTGAACTACGGCGGCGGGACGGATGTGCCGCTGACGGATCTGATCTCCGAGGAGGCCGTGTGGGCCTGCACGTCCTGCGGCGCGTGCGTGGACATCTGCCCGGTGGGGAACGAACCGATGCGCGATATTCTGGATATGCGCCGCAATCTGAGCATGATGGACAGCAAGTTTCCAAAACAGCTGGAGACGGCCTTCAAGGGCATGGAGCGCAACGCCAACCCGTGGAACGTCTCACCGGCCGATCGGATGAATTGGGCCGAGGGACTGTCCGTGCCGACCATCGAGCAAAATCCCCGGCCGGATCTTCTGTGGTGGGTGGGATGCGCGCCGGCCACCGACGCGCGGGCGCAGAAGACAGCCCAGGCCTTTGCCAGGATCCTGAACGCGTCGGGCCTGAATTATGCGGTGCTGGGCCGCAGCGAGCAGTGCAACGGCGACAGCGCGCGCCGCGCCGGCCGCGAGGATATCTTTTTCGGGCTGGCATCGGCCAATGTCGAGTTGTTGAACCGGGTCGATCCGAAACGGATCGTAACCACTTGCCCGCACTGCCTGCACACCTTGAAGAACGAGTATCCGGCATTCGGCGGGAATTACACGGTCATCCATCACACGCAGTTGATCAACGAGCTGGTCGGCGCGGGAAGCATCCAATTATCGGAAACCAGCGATCAATATACCGTGACGTTCCACGACCCCTGTTATCTGGGGCGGCACAACAGAGTCTTCGATGCGCCGCGGGATGCGCTGGAGAGCGCCGGCGCGCTCATCATCGAGATGCCGCGGCACGGTGCCAAGTCCTTTTGCTGCGGCGCGGGCGGCGCGCAGATGTGGAAGGAAGAGGAAGCCGGCGCGGCGCGCGTCAATGCAACGCGCTTCGCCGAAGCCAAAGCCACCGGCGCCGGCACGCTGGCCGTGGGCTGTCCATTCTGCATGACCATGCTGACCGATGCCTCGAAAGCGGACGGCGGCATGCAGGTGCGGGATGTGGCCGAACTGGTGGCGGAACGATTAAAGTAATTAATCGCGGGCTGCCCGCGTCATACATCGTTGCCGGACAATGAGGGACAAATCAAGCATTTGTCCCTCATATACTGAATTGTCGAGACAAGTGAGGAAATTTGCCGAATTTTGAAAACAGAAACGATTATCTTTATGTAACCCCGAATGAGCCCTACAGCGCAGAAAACTACAGAAGCGCTGTACGGGAGGTGTTCGCTGTTTGCACACATCACGGGTACACGAAGATCCTGGCGGATATTCGATCGATCGATCGCCAGATCCCGATAATGGAAAAGTTCGAACTCGGGGTATTTCTTGCCCAGATCCTGGGCGGCCAGGTGGAGCTCGCCATCCTCGCGCCGGCGCCCATGATCGATAAGATGGGAGAGAACGCGGCCGTCAATCGAGGTGGCCGCGTGCTGGTCACGCACGACCTGGAAGAGGCGTTGCGCTGGCTGCGCGTGC
>DASXQN010000229.1:0-15960 GCA_036507155.1 Anaerolineales bacterium | reverse complement strand
GAGATGTCTGAAGAGTTGATGATCCAGACCTTTGAGTTCGAGGGCTTACCGGAACGTGGGCATGTGACGCTCGATACGATGAGGCTCGAGGAATTACCCGGAAACAGGACCAGGGTCACGATTCAATCTCTCTTCCAATCGGTTTCCGACCGCGACGGCATGGTCCAATCCGGGATGGAGAAGGGCGTAACCGAAGGATACGAACGGCTGGATGAGCTCTTCGAAAAGGCCAAGGCGTAGCCATGGGAAAGGTTGCCTTCAATATGACCATGTCGCTTGACGGATTTGTCGCCGGCCCGAACGACGGCCCGGAAAACGGCCTGGGCGACGGCGGTGACGGACTCTTTCGGTGGTACGCTAACGGCGACACCGCGGTTCCAATCTCAGATGGCACGATGGTGCTCAAGGTCTCAGCACAAAGCGCAGCGCTTCTCAAGGAGGCATTCGAATCCTATGGCGCGGGAATATGGGGGCGAAGAACCTTTGATATCGCGCACGCCTGGGGTGGTCATCCGCCGGGCACGCCTGCTTTCATTGTGACTCACAGCGCCCCTCAGGAATGGACCGGTGAAGGGTCGCCATTCACCTTTGTGACCGACGGCGTCGAGAGCGCCGTTCGACAGGCAAAAAAAGCCGCGGGCGAAAAGGATGTCGTTCTTTGCACGGCGAGCATCCTGCAGCAATGCCTCAACGCCGGCCTGGTGGATGAAATCCATGTGGACGTGGCGCCCATGCTGCTCGGGAGTGGCGTCCGGTTGTTCGACCACCTGCGCACGGGGCCAATCGAACTGGAAAGCATGCGTACGATCGCTGCGCCGGACGTAACGCATCTTGCATATCGCATCATCAAGTAATCCAAACAGAAAAGGAGACCGCAATGAAAAAGATCACCCCGTTCTTATGGTTCGACACGCAGGCCGAGGAGGCGATGAACCTCTACGTCTCAGTATTCAAGAATTCGAAGGTCCTTGGGGTTACGCCCGGGCCGAATGGCATTGCCCAATCCGTCTCATTTGAGCTGGAGGGGCAGGAATTCATAGGCCTGAACGCCGGGCCGAATTTCAAATTCAACGAATCCATCTCATTCCTTGTCGACTGCAAAGACCAGGCCGAGGTGGATGCATTGTGGAACAAGCTCACAGCAGACGGCGGTGAGGAAAGCATGTGCGGCTGGCTCAAGGACAAGTTCGGCCTGTCGTGGCAGATCATTCCGAAACAATTGGGCCAGTGGATGGGCGATCCCGACCCCGCCAAAGCTCAACGCGTAGTTCAGGCTATGCTCAAGATGAACAAGATCATCGTCGCGGACCTGAAGAAGGCCTACGACGCAAAATAACCCGGCGCGTCGATCTAGCTGGTAATATATGGGCCTCTTGCAGATCCCGGCGCAAGGGGCCCATTAACCGGAGGACACTCATGAAAATTACCACGGTTGGTCAGTTTCTTGAACAAAGAGTCCAGCCGCAAAATCGCAAGATCGTGGATTTTCTCCGCAAATTCATGCGTGAGGCTGCCCCGGACACGAAGGAAGTGGTCACCTATGGAATTCTGGCGTGGCGGCGAAAACTGATCGTGGCGGTCGTCAGCCCGACCAAGAAAGACATCACGTTTTCCTTCTCGAGGGGTGCAGAGTTTGAGGATAAATACGGCCTACTTGAGGGTGTGGGAAAAGTGTCGAAATTCGTGAAGATCAAGAATCTGAAGGAAGTCAATAAGCCGGCGCTCAAATATTACGTTAAGCAAGCCCTGAACCTGGATGATCAGCGCACGCGGAAATAGCCATGACTAAGACTGGCAAGTCAAATACCGGCCGCTGAACGCTCGCTCGTCAGCGAATCCCTGCGTAACTGATCGGTGCGAATTCGTTAATGCATATGCCTGGGGTGGAGGACCAAAATGAGGAAAGTGATCTTCTTCATGCTAACATCCGTGGACGGCTTCTTCGAAGGGCCGGACAGGGACATCGACTGGCATCACGTCGACGATGAATTCAATGAATTTGCCATCCAGCAAACGGGAGAATTTGACGCGCTCCTGTTCGGGAGAGTGACATATGAGTTGATGGCAGCATATTGGCCCACAGACGCCGCAAAACGCGATGACCCGATGATTGCCGGTCTGATGAACAGTCTTCCCAAAATCGTGTTTTCGAAAACGTTGGGATCGGTGGAGTGGGAGAATACAAGGTTGGTCAGCGAAGACTTTGTTGACGAGCTCCTCAAACTGAAGCAGCAGCCCGGGAAGGATATCGCCATCTTCGGCAGCTCCGACCTGGCGGTCACTCTCATCCCGCACGGTCTGATCGATGAATTTCGCATCATGATCAATCCGGTCGTACTGGGCGACGGCAAGCGCTTGCTTGCAGGCATCGCTGATAAACTGGATTTGAAGCTCTTGAAGGCCAAGCCGTTCAGATCCGGTAATGTTTTGTTGTACTACGAGCCCGGAAGGAGATCGCAGCAAACGCCATGAACCAGAAGAAAAACAAAACGCTGCGCACTGCGCTCAAGGCGCAGGGCCTATCTTTCCGGACGGGTGGTGCCGGCAAAGGCGGGCGCACGTGAGAAAACTGGTTTACTCGATGTCCGTTTCGCTGGATGGCTATGTGGAGACGCGCGATCGCAAGCTCGATTGGGTCCTCGTCGACGAGGAACTGCACAACTTCTTCAACGACCAATCGCGCGAGATGGGCGCCTTCCTCTACGGACGCCGGACGTATGAGCTCATGGCGGAATACTGGCCGACCGCGGACGCGGATCCGGCCGCCCTTGCAGTCGAAGCGGATTTCGCGCGGATCTGGAGGGCGATGCCCAAGGTGGTGTTCTCCAAGTCCCTGGACCGCGTGGACTGGAACAGCCGCCTGGTCCGGATTCACATGGCCGCCGAGATCACGAAATTGAAACTGCAATCCGGTGGCGATCTGGGCATCGCCGGGGCCACGATTGCCTCCGCGGCCATGCGGCTCGGCCTGATCGATGAATACTGGATGTTCGTGAATCCGGTCGTCCTGGGCGACGGTCTGCCGCTCTTCCCGGATCTGCACACGACTCTCAAGCTCAACCTGCTGGAATCGCGAACCTTCGGCACCGGTGTCGTGTACCTGCGCTATGAGCCGGACGCTGAGAGCCAGGCGCAACTGCAAGCTCAAGCGCACAAAGAACAGGAGAGGTCATGACAAAAACGGCGTCAAAAGACAGCAATCCGGCTTCCAAACTCATCACCAAGCAGATCGCGGACCTGAAAGACTGGCGCGGAAAAACACTTGCGAGAGTTCGCAAGTTGATTCTCGAGGCCGCTCCCGGCATCACCGAGGAATGGAAGTGGGGCACCGCGGTCTGGACCGAAAATGGCATGGTTTGCAGCGCCGGAGCCTTCAAGGACCACATCAAGATCAACTTTTTCAAAGGTGCTTCGCTGAAGGATCCCAGGCATCTCTTCAATGCCGGATTGGATGCCAAAGCTACCCGCGCGATCGATGTCGGCCAGGGGGATAAGCTTAATGAACCCGCCCTGAAGGTACTCGTTCGCGAGGCGGTAGCTTACAATGGCTCGGGCGGTAAGAAGAAATAACTCATCCCAGGAACATAAACATGAGAACACTAATCGTGTCCGAATTTGTTTCTCTCGATGGCGTCATGCAAGCGCCGGGTGGTGCGGACGAAGACACGGACGGCGGCTTCGCCTACGGCGGTTGGACCGGGCCCTACTGGCACGACGATCTGGGCGCGCACTTCTTCCAAGAGATTAGCGGGGTGGACACCCTGCTGTTGGGCCGCAAGACATGGCAGGGCCACGGCGGAGCCTTTGAACCCTTGCCGGCGGGCGACCCATTCGGTGATGTTATGAACAACCTGCCCAAAGTTGTGGTCTCCACCACCTTGAAGTCCGCCAAGGCATGGCGGAACTCGACCATCATCGGTCAGAATGTGATGGACGAGATCCGCAAGCTGAAGGAGCAGCCCGGCAAAAACATTGCTGTGGATGGCAGCAGCGTGTTGGTGCATGCCATGGCGCAACACGATCTGATCGATGAATACAGCCTGCTTGTCTTCCCGATCGTGCTCGGCAGCGGCAAGCGCGTCTTCGCGGATGATTTTCACGCCGGTTTGAAACTCATCGAGACCAAATCCTTCCCGACCGGCGTCGTGTTAGTCCGCTATCAGCCGGAACGAAAATAGCAGTTGAGAGTCGGAATAGTTACTTTACTCGCGGGTGACCGGTCATTTGGTCACCCGCGAATGCTGTTTTATAATGGGTTGGGCGAGGCAAATCCACCACATTCCGGGAGAGGACAATGGACAAGACCACCCGCGCGCACCTGGACAACCTCCGTTCCGAAGATCGAGAGCTGCAAAACAAGGCTTTCCTCTACGTTCTCAAGGTGACCGACAAACCGGTGGACTGGGCTTACGAGGTGTGGGACGAGATGCTTGCAGGCTTGAGTCACAAAGACAACCATGTAAGGGCGATCGCGGCCCAGGTTTTGTGCAACCTGGCCAAAAGCGATCCCAAAAGCAGGATGCTGAAGGATCTCGCCGCGCTGCTTGAAGTTACCAAGGACGAGCGCTTCGTCACCGCGCGGCATTGCATGCAGGCCTTGTGGAAGGTGGGCGTTGCCGGAGAAAAACAGCGGAAGCTGCTGCTGGACGGTCTGGCGGGCCGATTCAAGGAGTGCATCCAAGAGAAGAACTGCACTTTGATCCGCTACGATATCCTGCAGAGTATGAGAAATGTATACGACGCGACAAAGGATGAACAGATCTGGGAGAGGGCGTTGCAGTTAATCGAGACCGAAAAGGACCTGAAGTACCGCAAGAAATACATGACTTTATGGCGGCGCAAGTGAATTCGCTCTGTCGGATCTCCACCTCAGAGATCTTCAATTTATGTCCTTCCTGAATACGCTCTCGAAAAACATCCAGAAATATCCAGATAAGGTCGCGCTGGAGTTTATTGACCCGCCGCTGCAACGGGTCACCTATGCGGAACTGGACCGCCTGGTGCGGCAGACTGCAGCCTATTTGCAAAGTTTAGGATTGCAGCCGGGCGACCGCGTGGCATTGCAGCTCACCAAATCTCTCGAATTCATCCTGCTCCATCTGGCAACGCTGCAGCTGGGCGCGATCTCTCTGCCGCTGAATTTGACTTATCCACCGGATGAGCTGAAATATTTCTTGGAAGACTCCGCCGCAAAATTGTTCTTCGCGCTGGAAACCGCCCGGGATAAGATCCAGTCCATTCTGCCCGAATTGCCGGATTTGCACGAATGCATATTTCTTGATCCATCCCATCCGGAACAATTCCAGTCTGTGCTCCAAGATTTTCCAATCAACAATCAGCATTCTGCACTCATCAATCCTCAAGATACCGCCATCATCGTGTATACCAGCGGAACCACGGGCCGCCCAAAAGGCGCGGAGATCACACATGGGAATCTCACCTCAAATCTGGATGCACTTTACGCGGCCTGGGGGTGGCAGCCTGAGGATATCCTGCTGCATGTACTGCCCATCTTCCACGTCCACGGACTGTTCGTCGCGCTGCATGGAGCCTTGCATGCCGGGGCGACCACGCTCCTGATGCGCGATTTCGATGGGCTCAAGATCCTGCAGGCTTTGGTGGACCGTCAATGCACCGTTTTCATGGCCGTTCCCACGATCCACTCCAGGATCCTGGATCTGCCTCGCGCCAAAGATTTCGATCTATCGCATCTTAGACTGATCACCTCCGGATCGGACCGCCTGCCGGATGAGGTCTTTCGCGGCTTCCAGGACACCTTCGGCCATACCTTATTGGAACGCTACGGCATGACCGAGACCGGCATGAACCTGTCGAATCCGTTGCACGGCGAACGGCGCATCGGCTCGGTAGGGCTGCCATTGCCGGGCGTGAACGCGCGCATCATTGATCCGGAGAGTGGAAAGCTGCTGTCGGATGGCGAGATCGGTGAGGTGCAACTGCGCGGCCCGAATGTGTTCAAGGGTTACTGGCGACAGCCGGAAAAGACGGCCGAGGCCTTCACCCCGGACGGCTGGTTCCGCACCGGCGATCTGGGATTTCGCCAGTCCGATGGTTACTTCACACTCTGTGGCCGCTCCAAGGATCTGATCATCAGCGGCGGCCTGAACATCTATCCTCCTGAAGTGGAACGCGTTTTGAATGAGCACCCGGCTGTCGCCGCGAGCGCAGTGATCGGCTGCCCGGACCGCGAGTGGGGAGAGCGCGTCACGGCTGTGGTTGTCTTCGAGAATGGGCGGGCCGTTTCTGCGGAAGAGCTCATTGCCTTCTGCCGCGAGCGGCTGGCGCCCTACAAAACTCCCAAATCCATTAGGTTCAAGAACGACCTGCCGCGCAACAGCCTCGGCAAAGTCCAAAAGGTCGAGTTGAGGAAGGAGATTTGCTCGGGGGACGCTTGAGTGGCGGTAAGCCACCACGAGCGTAGGTGGGGCCGCGGCCGGGGCAGGTCGGCTCTACGACGTCCTCGGACTTGCGGGGGAAAAGTGTCATTTCAAATACCGTTCAGTTTGCGGTTCGTCCGGCCCGCCGGCATTATACTGGTTTCAAGGTAATAGACCCAGATGCCAGCATTCAAACGCGAGCGTCCAACGATCGGCGTTCTGCCGTCATGGTCGCCCCTGATCGGCGACACTCCTGACCGTTACCTTGAGTCCATCATCAGAGGAATGCAGACGGCGGCGCGCCTCAAAGGGAGCCATCTCCTTGTCGCCTGGGGTGTCCGCAGGCAGGTCGAAGTCACCAATCTGTTCCCGGCCTGGCCGATCGTGTCGAAGGATACCGATTTCGTCCCGGTGGGTCCATGGAACGCCGACGGATTGATCGTGCTCGCACCAGTGCGTGATGATGTGCGCGCCGAATATCTGCAACAACTCAGCCGGCAGGGCTTTCCGGTCTTGTATGTGGCTGCGGGGCAAGACGGCCCGACCATCGCGTCCGACAATGCCGAGGGCATCCGCCGGGCGGTGGCGCATCTCGTGGAGCACGGCCACCGGCGCATCGCCTTTATTGCCGGTGACCCGCATGACACGGGCGATAGCGAATTCCGGCTGCGCGGATATCATGCCGCCGTTCAGGAATTCGGGCTGGCTGACGATCCCCGGCTGGTGGTTCACGGCTGGCATACGAATGAGGCGGGATATTTAGCGCTCAAGGAAATGCTCGGATCAAAGGTCGGATTCACAGCCCTGGTCGTGAGCGACGATAACTCCGCCATTGGAGCTATGCGCGCCATCCGCGAGGCCGGCTTGAGGGTGCCCAACGATATCGCCATCATCGGCTTTGATGATCAACCTGATGCAGTGGCACAGGTGCCACCGCTTGCAAGCATTCACGTTCCCCTGGCTGAGATCGGCCAGCAGGCAGTCTTACTGATGTTGGATCATCTCACCGGACAGGGGCAGCTCGAATCGATCCTTATCCCAACGCGGCTGCTGCCGCGTCAATCCTGCGGCTGTCTGCCGGTAGCAGTGCTCTCCGCCGCACAGGGAGAATCGCAGGCACCGGCTCTTCATGATCGCGGGTCTCAGACACAGGCGATAGACCTGGAAAGCATCATGCTGCAAATTGTAAATGAGATGTTGGCCGCCCTGCCGGCCGAATCACGTCTTCCGGAAGAGGAGAACACTCAGCGTGTCTGTTTCAAGCTGGTTGGAGCTTTTTACAACACCTTGCACGAGAACGACGCCGGCCGCTTTGCCTCGGCCCTCATGGATTTCCTTCAGGAGATGGAGCTTGTCGATCTTAATGTTGATCTGTGGCAGGAGATCGTTACAGTTTTGCGTCGCGACATGACCCGCCTGCCGTTGAATTGGGAACTGGCCGGCACCCGCGGTCGTGCGGAAGACCTGCTACACCAGGCCAGGGCGGCGATAAGTGAGAGCGGGCAGCGCCGTGATTTGAGACACCAATCGCAGCGCGATTCGCGGGCTTACCTGCTTGGTATGTTGACCAGCCGCTTGAGCGCCATGCTGGATGCGCGCGAGGTGGTCATGGTCTTGAACCAGGGTTCGGCCGAGGTGGGGATCCGGCATGCCCGCGTGGCTCTCTTTGAGGCCGAAGGCGACGATCCGGTGGCTTGGAGCCTCATGCTCGATCAAGATCCCGACTCACCGCTGCGACGTTTTGCCACCCGGGAGTTTCCTCTCCCAGGTATGTACCCGCCGGAGGAGCTTCTAAATCTGGTCACTCTCCCGTTGCTTTTTCAAGACGAGGCGCTGGGTTACGTCGCCTTCGACGGCAGCGACTTGAGCTCCGTCACGACCCTCGCCCGGCAGGTCGCGGCGGCCTTGAAAGCGACGGGCTTGCACCGCCAGATCGTTGAACTCTCTCTCACCGATCCCCTGACGGGTTTGCACAATCGGCGCTACTTCGATCTGTTCCTGAAGAATGAGGTCGTGCGCAGCCAGCGCTTTGCCCGCGCCCTGGCCGTCTTGATGCTGGACCTGGATGATCTGAAAACTTACAACGATATGTATGGGCACGCGACAGGGGATCAGGCCCTCCGCAAGATCGCGGACTGCCTGATGCAGGGCCGCCGCAACGCGGATGTGGTCGCGCGCATCGGCGGCGATGAATTCGCGATCATTCTACCGGAGACGGAACTCAATGGCGCATTGCAGGTTGCCAATAAAATCCGGTCCAGCGTGGCTTCGGTCAGCGATCTGGAGCGTCCGCTGACGATCAGCATCGGCATTACCGCGCTGCCCGGCGTGGACATGACTCCCGATACGTTGATGCGCGAGGCGGATCAAGCGCTCTATCTTGCGAAGCGCGGCGGCCGCAACCGGACGTGCGTATACGAGCAGTCGTCGCCCACGTCTTGAAGCGCATGTATCCGCATCCTCGGCATGCTTGTGTTGGCGCGTCAGAGCGCGCCGTATCTCACATCAGAAGAAAAACAAAAGAAGTTGTTGACTAGACAAATAAATCGCGGGTAAAATGTCTCTCATCCTGCATGCCAGTCCAAAAATTCACCGTCCGATTTGATCGTCAGGATCCGCGCTCGGCCTCCTATTTGAAGGAGGCCCGGGCGCTGGGGTTTCGCGCGCTGCGCGGCATCACCGTGCAGGACCTCTATTTTCTTGAGGGCCAACTGTCGCAGGAAATATGCAAACAGTTGGCTCTCGAACTTTTAGCCGACCCTGTGGCCCAAAGCGCGGCATGGACGGAGCTTCCCGCCTCTCCCGCGCCGCCCCGGACGGACACCGTGACCGTGGAGGTCGCACTGCGTCCCGGCGTAACGGACCCGGTCGCGGAGCAGATCGTGCGTGCCGCACATGAGCTGGGCTTCGATCAGGTCCGGCGCGCGGCCACGGGGCTGAGATTCCTGCTCGAGGGTGCCGACCAGGCTGAGGCGGAGAAACTGGCCCGTCGCTTGCTCGTCAATGACGTCATCCAGCATTGGGCCATCGGCGCGATCGAACCGTCCTTCCCGCAGGAGAGCGAGTCGAGTGGGAAGGTCGAGTCCGTTCCGATTCGTGAGTTGGCCGACGACGAGCTGCTGGCGATCTCTTCAACGCGGCGCGCCGCGCTCGATCAAGCCGAGATGCACGCGATCCAGACGTATTTCCGCGCCGAGGGCCGCGATCCGAGCGACGTCGAGTTTGAAACCATCGCGCAAACCTGGAGCGAACACTGCGTCCATAAAACTTTCAAGGCGCTGGTTACAGTCGCTGACGCTGTCAACGGTCAACCGCCTGCCCTGAGCGGAGGCGAAGGCTCAACTGTCAACTCTATTATCAAGACCTACCTCAAATCCGCCACCGAGCAGATCGACGCGCCCTGGATGCTGTCCGCGTTCGTCGATAACGCCGGCATCATTGCCTTCGATGATGAGTATGAAGTTTCTTTCAAAGTGGAGACGCACAATCATCCGTCGGCCATCGAGCCCTTCGGCGGCGCCAACACCGGCGTGGGCGGCGTGATCCGCGACGTGCTGGGCGTCAGCGCCAAACCAATCGCCAACACGGACGTCCTGTGTTTTGGCCCGCAAGACCTCGACCCGGAGTCGCTCCCCGACGGCGTGCTGCATCCGCGCCGCATCCAATCCGGTGTGGTGAGCGGAGTGCAGGATTATGGCAACAAGATCGGCATCCCAACCGTCAACGGCGCGATCCTGTATGACGAGGGCTATACCGCGAACCCGCTGGTCTTTTGCGGATGTGTTGGTTTGGCGCCGCGAGGCAAACATGTACACACGCCGCACGAAGGCGACCGCATGATCGTGCTGGGCGGGCGCACGGGCCGGGACGGTTTGCGCGGCGCGACCTTTTCGTCGATGACGATGGACGCGCAGACCGGTGAGGTCGCGGGCGCGTCGGTGCAGATCGGCGATCCGATCACCGAGAAGGGCTTGATCGACGTGATCACGCGCGCACGCGACCACGGCCTATACCATGCGATCACCGATTGCGGCGCCGGCGGTCTCTCGTCGGCTGCAGGCGAGATGGCTTCCGCCCTCGGCGCGGATATCGAGCTCGCCTGCGTGCGCCTGAAGTATCCGGGCCTGGCGCCGTGGGAGATCTGGCTGTCCGAGGCGCAGGAGCGCATGGTTTTGGCCGTCCCCCCGGACAATGTGTCCGCGCTCCAGGAATTGTGCAACACCTTCGACACGGAGCTTACGGATATCGGTGTTTTCTCGGCCTCGGGTCGCCTACTGGTCCGCCATCATGGGGAGCTCGTGCTCGATCTGGATAACGAATTCTTGCACGAGGGTTTGCCACAGCGGAAACTGAACGCGATTATCGAGCACTCGATACTCGATACTTCGAAATCCGAATATCGATTATCGAACATCGATGCAAACGAAGTGCTTCTCCAACTCCTTTCTCATCCAAACATCGCCTCCAAAGCCGCCGTCATCCGCATCTACGATCATGAGGTCCAGGGCGGGACGGTGGTCAAGCCGCTGACCGGCGTGGGAGGCGATGCGCCGTCGGATGCGGCCGTGATCAAGCCGGTCGGTACGAACGGCGCGCGCGGCATCGTGCTCTCGAACGGAATAAATCCACAATATGGCAAACGCGATGCGTACCGCATGGCGCTGGCCGTTGTCGATGAGGCAGTCCGCAACGCCGTGGCCGTCGGCGCGGACCCGCAGCGCATCGCCCTGCTCGATAATTTCTGCTGGGGCGATCCGTTGCGTGCCGAAACGATGGGCAGCTTGATCGAAGCCGCGCGCGGCTGTCGCGATGCGGCGCTGTTAAATTCGGCCCCATTCATCAGCGGGAAGGATTCGCTCAACAACGAGTACCTCGGAACGGACGGCCGCCGTCACGCCATCCCGCCGACGCTCTTGATCTCCGCCATCGGCCTGATCGACGACGTGCGGCAGGCCATCACGATGGACTTGAAAGAAGCCGGCGATGATGTTTATCTCGTTGGAAACTTCGAACCTGTTTTCGGCGGCTCGCACTTTTCGCTGGTGACAGCGCGGTCTTCGAACGAATCCGTGCCTGCTGTTCATGGCGATTCGCCGAAGGTGTATGCAGCACTGCATCGGGCCATGCTCGACGGCCTCGTGCGGTCCGCGCACGACCTATCCGAGGGCGGGCTGGCGGTGGCCGCCGCGGAGATGTGCATCGGTGGGCGTCTGGGCATCAAGATTGAAAGCGAGGCGTGGGACGATCACATCCGCGCGCTCTTTGCGGAGACGACGGGCACGCTCCTGGTCGAGGTCCGTCCGCAGGATCGCGACGGATTCCTGGCGCGTTTCGATGGGCTGCCTGCGCTGCGGATTGGTACAATCACACGGGAACCGTTCCTGAGCGTGTTGGTGCATGGCGTCAAAGTCATCCACCTCGCCCTCTCCGATCTGATCGCGGCTTGGGAAAAGCCCGCATGAAACCGCAAGCCCTGGTCCTTCAAGCGCATGGAACGAACCGCGACCTGGACGTGATGGACGCGCTGACGCTGGCGGGCGCGGACGCGGTCGGTGTGCCGCTGAACGAGTTGCGCGCCGGCAAAACGCTCTGGACGGACTTTCAGTTGGTCGTCCTGCCCGGCGGCTTCTCCTACGCTGACGCGCTGGGGGCCGGCAAACTGCTCGCGATCGATCTGCGCTCGTACTTCGCGGATGCGATCGCGGCCTTCGTGGCTTCCGGAAAACCCGTGATCGGGATCTGCAACGGATTTCAGGCCCTGGTGAGGGCAGGAATTCTGCCTGGAGCTAATGTCATTGCGAGCGACCGTAGCGAGCGTGGCAATCTCCCCGCCAACAGGAGATTGCTTCGTCGCAACTCCGCCGCTCCTCGCAATGACATGGAGGTTACGTTAACCTTCAATGCTGCCGGTCATTTCGAGTGCCGCTGGGTGACGCTCAAGGCAGTCTCGGACACGTGTCTTTGGACGCGCGGCCTGGACGAGTTGATCACGTGTCCCGTGGCGCACGGCGAAGGAAATTTCCAAACCGCGCACGAGAACGGGCTAACGGTCCTCGCCGCGAACGGACAAGTCGCGCTGACCTATGCTCACGCGGATGGTTCGCCGGCCGGCAACAGCTATCCTGCCAACCCGAACGGCTCCGTGATGGACATTGCCGGGCTGTGCAATGCGGCGGGCAACGTGCTGGGCCTGATGCCGCATCCGGAGAATCACGTCCACGATTATCAGCACCCGCGGCACACGCGCGGTGAGACCGGGCGCAGCGGGCTGGCCCTGTTTCGAAATGGCGTCGCCTACGCCGAAAAACTCTGAGTTGGAGCAACGATGATCTCTCATGCGGAAATGATCAAACTCCTGCCCCTGGCCCTGGGAGAAACGAATCTGCCTCTCGCGGGGAAAACTTCCGGGAAGGTCCGGGACTGGTATGACCTGCCGGATGGTCAGCGGTTGATCGTCACCACCGACCGCCTGTCCGCCTTCGACAGGATCCTCGCCAGGCTTCCATATAAGGGCCAGGTGCTGAATCAATTGTCCGCATGGTGGTTCGAACAAACCGAATCCCTTATCCCCAATCACCTAATATCTGTTCCCGATCCCAACGCTTCGGTGGTGACAAAGGTCGAGCCGTTGATGGTGGAAGTGGTGGTGCGAGGCTACATCACCGGCGTGACCACCACGGCGCTTTGGTATCGCTATTCGCTCGGCGAGCGCGAAATATACGGATACACTTTTCCCGAGGGTTTGCGCAAGAACCAAGCGCTGCCCGAGCCCATCATTACCCCAACCACCAAGGCAGTTACCGGCCATGATGAGCGCCTGACGGTCGCCGAAGTGGTGGACAAGGGCATACTCGACGCCCAGACTTGGGAGCGAGTACAGGCCGCGGCGTTGGCAATATTCGAGCGTGGGCAGGAATTGGCCGCCAGGGCCGGGTTGATCCTGGTGGACACTAAGTATGAATTTGGCAGGGCGCCGGATGGAAAGGTGATCCTGATCGACGAAGTCCATACCCCTGATTCGTCACGGTTTTGGAAAGCGGACACTTACGATCAGAGTTTTGCGGCGGGCCGGGAGCCGGAAAACTTCGACAAGGAACTTGTGCGCAAGGCCTACATTGAGCATGGCTATCAAGGCGAGGGCCATGCCCCGGACCTGCCGGCCGAACTGTGGGCCGCCGCCGCCGAGCGCTACATCGCGATCTATGAGATGTTGACGGGCCAGGCTTTTCAGCCCGGGCAGTATCCGATCGAACCGCGTCTGATCGAGAATCTGAAGCAGATCGTCTGACCGGAGACAGAGATTCATTCATGAAGCCGCTTGTCATCATTCTTATGGGCTCGAAAGCCGATCTGGAGCACTGCAACAAGATCGCCGAAGCCTGCAAGCAATTCAAGATCGAAACGGTCTTGCGCATTGGCTCCGCGCACAAGACGGCCGAACACGCGCTGACGATCCTGCGCGAGTATGAAGCCGATCCCCGGCCGAAGGTCTACATTACCGTGGCGGGACGCAGCAACGCGCTGAGCGGCTTCACGGACGGCGCCGTCCGCGCGCCGGTGATCGCCTGCCCGCCGCCAGGTGAAGCCTTCGGCGGCGCGGACATCTACTCGTCGCTGCGCATGCCCTCGGGCGTCGCGCCCGCACTCGTTCTGGAGCCCGTCAACGCCGCGCTGCTGGCAGCCAAGATCTTTGGCCAGTACGACGCGGAGATCGCACAGGCAGTGACCCGGTTCCAGAAGCAGCAAGCCGACAAGATCCTTGAGGACGACGCGTCCCTGCACTAGGGTTCGCACGTATACTTGCAGCATGCTCTCGCGACACCTCGGTTTTCAACGTGTGATTTTCGATTGCGATATGACTCTCGTCAAAGTCGAGGGCATCGACGAGTTGGCGCGCCTCAAAGGGCAGGCGGAACACATCGCCGACTTGACGCGGCAAGCCATGGACGGGCGCATCCCGCTGGAGCAGGTGTACGCGCAACGGCTGGAATTGCTGCAGCCGACACGCGCCGAGTTGGCGGAGGTCGGGCGGATCTATCGGCGCTCGCTCGTTCCTCAGTCCGCAGAAGCGGTGGCTGCCCTGCAACAGGCCGGCGTGGAAGTTTGCATCGTCAGCGGCGGCTTGAAGGCGGCGGTGCTCGACCTGGCCGAGTTGCTGCACGTGCCGGCGGCGCAAGTCCACGCCGTCGCCGTCCAGATGGACGAGCTTCAGGGGACTTGGTGGGACTACACTCGGCATAAATTTGCGGGCAATCCGGAAGAGATTTATTTTGCATTCGCACCGACACCGCTGGCTGAATCGACCGGCAAGTCTGCAGTGGTGAAAACGCTCGCCGCGGATGGAAAGCGCACGATGCTGGTCGGCGACGGCGCCACCGACATGGTCACTCGGGATGTGGTGAGATTGTTCGTCGGCTTTGCAGGAGCGGAGCGCCGTCCGGCGGTGGTCGAAGGGGCCGCAGTCCTGATCGAAGGTCCCGGGCTGGCTGCCGTGCTGCCGCTGGCGCTGTCTTCGCACAGCGCAGCCAGGCTGTTGGACACACCCTATTGGCAGGTCTTTCAGGACGGCGTGTCCGCCATCGAGGACGGCCGCGTGCTGTTCAAAGATGAAGACCGCCGTCGCCGTATCTTGCAGGCGCATCGCCGGGCACCCGAGGCGGAACAGGTTTTTGGTGATTGATGACGTATCGAATCCTGGTGACTGACCCGATCAACGACGCGGGACTCGAATATCTGAAGGCCGCGCCGGACGCGCAGACCGAAGTGATCCACGGACTGTCCGCCTCGGATCTGAGCGTCCGCGTGATCGACTATGACGCGGTCATCACGCGCAGCGGCACCGGGCTCGATGCCGGCTTCTTCAAGGCGGCAGCCGGCCATCTGCAGATCGCGGCGCGCGCCGGCGTCGGTCTCGAAAATGTCGATATCCAGGCCGCCACGCAGGCGGGCGTGATGGTAATGAACATCCCGGAGGTCAACGCGCGCGCCGCGGCCGAGCACACCTTCGCGCTGCTCTTGGCGCTGTGCCGGAATCTCCCGCAAGCTAACGCGCGCCTGCGCGAGGGCGCCTGGGAGCGTATGCCCTTCCTGGGAATCCAATTGGCAGGGAAGACGCTCGGCGTGATTGGCATGGGCCGCATCGGCAGGCTGGTCGCCGCGCGGGCGCGTGCCTTCGACATGCAGGTGATCGCGTTCGATCCGTATGTGCACGAAGAGGTCGCTGACGCGTTGCGCGTTGAATTGGTTGAGGAGCTCGATGAACTCTTCCCGCGAGCGGATTTCATCAGCCTGCACACGCAGCTTACCGACGAGACGCGCAATTTGCTTGGCGCAGCGCAGTTTGCGAAGATGAAAAAAGGCGTACGCATCATCAACACCGCGCGCGGCGGGCTGATCGATGAGACCGCGTTGCGCCAGGCGCTCGAGTCCGGGCAGGTGGCCGGGGCGGGGCTGGACGTCTTTCAAACGGAACCCATTTCCGGCGCATCCGCAGCGCTGGTCCAGCTCCCAAATGTCGTCGCCACGCCGCATCTCGGCGCGTCCACGCTGGAAGCGCAGGATG
>DASXQN010000228.1:0-5779 GCA_036507155.1 Anaerolineales bacterium | reverse complement strand
GCGCGTCCTCGCGGTTGAGACCGCGCTTGCGCATCAACCGCTCCACCTGGACCTCCCGCGGTGCGTCCGTGACCCAGATGCTGTCGCAGACCTGCCGCCACTCGCTCTCAAGCAGCTTGATGGCCTCCAGGACGATCACGGATTGGGTGGCGCGCTGGATCAGCATATTCGCGGCCTGGTGGACGAATGGATGAACGATCTCTTCGAGATGTCGCAAGGCATCCGGATCATTGAAGACGATGCGGCCCAATTTGGCGCGGTTGATCTCGCCATCCTTGTCAAGGATCCACTGCCCGAAGCTATCCACGACCGCCTGATGGCCGGGCGCGCCGCGCGCGATGGCACGATGAGAGAGCGCGTCCGCGTCGATCGTGTACGCGCCCAGATGCTCGAGCATCCGGCGAACCACGCTCTTGCCGGTGGCGATGTTGCCGGTCAGGCCGATGACGTATTTCCCGGGCCAATTGCTCACGAAAACTCCTGTATGCGATGTAAAGTGAAGCAACCCTATTTTAATGTCATTTCCGTCATTTCTCCAATAATACTAAGGCCAATTTCATAATTGTATGTGACTGTTGACGCGGTCCCTGCCCGCGGGTATGATGAAATCGCCTCAGGTCGGTCGGGCGTTCGCGGTCTTGCGTTTCGCGGGATCGAGGAAAGTCCGCACTCCACAGGGCACGGCGCCGGGGAAATCCCGGAGCGGAGTAATCTGCTGGATGGGCCACAGAAACAGACTGCCGCGCAAGCGGCAATGGTGAAAAGGTGGTGTAAGAGACCACCGGCGTCTGCAGCGATGCAGGCGGCCAGGCAACCCCCGCCGGGAGCAAGGTCAAGCAGGGACAGTGGAACGGCCCGTTCCTTCGAGTCCCGGGTAGACTGCATAGAGAGATGATCGCCCGGTGGCGCCTCGGCGCCACGGACAGAATGCGGCTTATAGACCGACCTGAAGCAATCTTTCCCAACTTCGGATCAAATTCATAGATCTGACCCGCGCGGCCCCTGAATGCACGAGGACTTGATTCAATCGGCGCTCGACTCTGCCTTGCGTCGTGCCGGCGCAGATGGCGGCGCCGCTGCCGTGCGCGCGTGCGTCATCGCGCTGGGCGAACTCACCGGACTGACGCCGGAGGCATTTACGATGGAATGGCAAATGCTGGCGCGCGGCACGCGATTTGAGCACGCTCAGATACAAATTCACATTCGCCCCGCAGAACTGCAGTGCATGGCGTGTTTCCAGAAGTATCATCCTGGCACACAGCGGACCCTCTGCCCGCACTGCGGGAGCGTGGGCGCGAAAGTGCTCGGCGGCGAAGAGTGCCGTGTGGAGTCGATCCAATTTGAGTCGCAATAGACATTTCTTGTTGGCGGTCGCAGGCTTGTTGAGCGCAGCTCTGGCTTGCAGTTTCTTCGCCGCGCCGACTCCGCCCTCAGATTTGCTCGCCACCCTGGTAGCGCTGACACCACTGGGAGCTTCGCCCTCAGCCCCGGACGCTTCGCCTTCGCTCAGCGCAGGCTCCGGGTCGGTCCCTATTTTTGCAACGCCTACCTTCGATCCATCCGGCGGACCCGTGGGGAAGATCGTCTTCACTTGCCAGATCTTCAAGGTGCAGGCCAGCAATCAGATCTGCATCATGAACGCCGACGGCAGCGGGTATCGGCGACTAACGACAGAGGATGGCCGGCAGCACTACTATCCTTCGCCCTCGCCGGATGGAACGAGCGTGGTGTATGCGGCGTTCCGCGAAGCCAATGTCTACGAGATCTACGAGTTGACCCTGGCAGATGGATCGGTGCGGCAACTGACCGATCGCCTCGGAATTGAGAACTCCCCGGAGATCTCACCGGACGGATCGCTAATCGTGTTCAAGCACGAGCCTGCCGGCACCGAGAAATTCGAGCTGTGGGTGATGAATCGCGACGGCAGTGATCCGCATCGTATCTTCAACGGCACAGGCTGGGACCCGACCTGGTCACCCGATGGCACCCAGATCCTGTTCGCATCGAATATGAGCGGCATCAATCAGTTGCACATCGTCAACGCGGACGGCAGCGGCGTGCGACAAGTGAGCAACCTGCCGGCCTTGCGCGGCCGCAGCGATTGGTCGCCGCAAAACCAGATCGTCACGTATTCCGGCGGTTCGTGGGCGCGCGAGGTCTTTTTGATGAACATGGACGGCTCGGACCAGCATCAAATCTCACCGCCGGGCGGCAACAGCCAGGGGCCGTCCTTCTCGCCAGATGGCCAATGGGTGGCTTTCACCGCGTACTTCGACCGATTCAACGATATCCACGGCTGCGAGATCTACATCATGCGGCGCGATGGCAGCGACCTGCGCAGGCTGACGAACAATGAGTATTGCGATTATCAACCGAGGTGGGGACCATGAGCAGTGTCATGTGGGGTTGCGTGATAAGATTGAGGCCGGCAGTTTGCCGTTCCTTCAGAGGAGGATCCCATGGAAGTTAAAGGCAAGGTAGTCATTGTCACCGGTGCGTCGTCAGGTATCGGCGAAGCCACCGCGCGCGAATTCGGACGCGAGGGCGCCAAAGTAGTCGTAGCCGCGCGGCGCGTCGAGCGCCTCGAGGCCCTGGCGCAGGAGATCGTCGGTATGGGGACGGGCGCCGAGACCATGGTGGTCCAGGCCGATCTCTCCAAGCTGGAGGACATCCAGGCGTTGATCACGCAGACTTTGACGCGCTTTGGCCGCATTGACGTGCTGGTGAACAACGCCGGTTTTGGCCGCCTGGATTGGCTCGAAAAACTCGATCCGGTCAAGGACATCCAGGCCCAGTTTGACGTGAACGTGATGGGCGTGATCCAAACCACACGTCAGGCCCTGCCGGTCATGATGAAGCAGCGCTCGGGGAGCATCATTAACATGTGCTCGATGGCTGGCCTGGTGGCGACGCCGACCTACACGATCTACGCGGCCTGTAAACATGCCGTGCATGGTTTTTCCGAAGCGCTGCGCCGCGAGGTCAAGCCGTGGGGCATCGATGTCTCGATGATCTATCCCGGCGGCGTGGCAACCGAGTTCGGCTCGCATGCCGGCATCAAACGCAAGACGAAAGCGACCACGCCGAAGTGGCTGCTGTTGACCGCCGATCAGGTGGGCAAGGCTGTCGTCAGCCTGGTGCGCCGCCCACGCGCCATGTGGGTCATCCCGGGTGCATGGGGCGTGACCGCCTGGCTGAACAAGAACTTCCCGGCATTCGTGGATTACACCACGATCAAGAACTTCACGATCCCCGAACGGGAAGATGACTTGAAGGCAACAAAGTAAATGAAAAAAGGGCGGACCTGGTGTCCGCTCCTTTTTATTGTTGCGGCAGAATGGGCAGACACAAGGTCTGCCCCCACGTCTATTCGGAAGTTCCCGCGGGCCTTATGTCTTTCAAATTTAGCTGATAGCCGATACGGCCGTTAAATTCGTTGACCTCATAGGTATACAAGAGATCCACGCGCTTCGTGAGTCCTGGCAGCGCCGGGCCCAGGCGGAATCCGATCGCATCGTGTGTGAAGCCTTCGTCATCTTCCAGGGATAACTTAAGATGCCGTCCATCTGCGCCGACGGTGCGCGCGCCCTTCACCTTCACGCCGCGCGAGACGAAAGCCGAATCAGGATTCCCGTACCCAGTGGGATCGAGATAACCGAGAGATTTAATTAGCTCGGGACGGATCTGGGTGAGCGAGACTTCCGCGTCGGCCGTCAACGTCGGGCGCAGGTCCAGGCCGCCCAGCCTTTCGGCCGCGATGGCCTTCAGCCGCGCAATCAACTCCTCTAGATTCGCATTCTTTACGGTGAAACCTGCCGCCGCTGCGTGGCCCCCATGGCGCACGAGCAGGTCGGCACACTGGTCCAGCGCGTCCGTGATGTGAAATTCGGGGATGGACCGGCAGGAGCCGCGCGTCTCGTCGCCATTGGTGGCTGCCACGATCGCGGGACGATAATGCGATTCCATCAGCCGCGCCGCCGCGAGCCCGACGACGCCCGCGTTGAAGGACTCGTGCGACGCGAAGAGCAGGTACGCATCCGGGTCGGCGCTCATAGCCAGGACCTCGGCCTGTTCCTGCGTCTCGCGCGTCAGGGCTTGCCGCTGACGGTTTTGCACGTCGAGTTGCTGCGCAAGCTGGCCGGCGCGAAATACGTCCGTGGTGATGAGCAGTTCGAACGACGCCAGCGCGGATTCCAGCCGGCCCGAGGCGTTCAAGCGCGGCCCGAGCATGAAGCCGATATTCCCCGCATTGACCTTGCTGAGCGAGACATCGGCGACCGCGGCCAATGCGAAAAGCCCCTGCCGGCTGGCGGAGCGCATCTGCCGTAAGCCTTTCCGTACCAGCGAGCGATTCTCACCGACCAGCGGCGCAAGGTCCGCCACCGTGCCGAGCGCCACCAGATCCAACAGCAGTTCGAGCTTCCACTGCTCGCTGGGGCGCTCTGTCAGAAGCGCCTCGACCAGCTTGTAGGCCAGTCCCACGCCGGCCAGGTCCTTGTCGGGGTAGACGTCGCCGGGTTGTTTCGGATTGATCACGGCCATCGCGACCGGCAGGTCGCCCTCGGAGGGGTGGTGATGGTCCGTGATCACGAGATCCAAGCCTATCGCCCGCGCGTGACGCGCTTCCTCCGGCGAGCGGATCCCGCAGTCCACCGTGATGACCAGCTTGACACCGTCTGCTTTGAGATGGTCGAGCGCGTCCTTGTTCAGGCCGTAGCCCTCGTCAAAGCGATTGGGGATATAGCCACGCACGTCCGCGTCGAGCCCGCGCAGCGCGCTGACCATCAAGGCAGTCGCGGTCACTCCATCCACATCGTAATCGCCGTAGATCGCGATCGGTTCGCGCTGCGCGAGCGCGTGCGAAATGCGATCGACTGCGGCGCGCACTCCCGTCATCTGGAAAGGATCGGTATTAAAGCCGGGCTCGGCCTTTAGAAAGGCGCGCGCTTGCGCGTCGGTGGCGTAGCCGCGATTGAACAACACTTGACGCAGGAGCGGCGGGAATGCAGCCAGCGCCGTATCGGCTTCGGGTGAAATGGGAGGCGGGATCAGCCAGCGCTTTGTGATTGTCATGCTTGCGGACGTGCACTGTAGTATAAAGCGTGAAGGTAGGACGGGCAAGGTATAATCGAAGGGGAGGCCCAGATGTACACTCTTGCGCCCGACGAAAAAGTTTCGAAGGTCATGATGTATTCACGCAACAAGCTGATCCATGGGGATGTGGTCACCAAGGAAAGCACGCGCGTCAGCGTTTGGTTGCGGACGCAGGGCGTGCCCGCCTACATACACGTCTGGAATGCGGAGGTGCTTTTCTTTGGTGCCACGCCTCCCAAGTCCCTTACCTACAATGAATACTTCTTTCCAACCGAACGGATCATCGGATTCCATCTGGCGCCGCCCTCGGCCGACCCGCCCGACTTCCAGGCCGACGAATTGAATCGCAAAATGGTGGAGGTCAACATGATCGTGGGCGCGTTCATGCTGAAAGGCAAGTTGCGCATCTCCACGCAGACGGATATCGCCACCAGCATCGAGGTTTCGCGCATGACCTGGATCTCGATTTACGACGCGGCGATCGACAATCCGTTCCTGTCAAACATGCCGACGATCCACGTGCCGATGATGCTGATCAATCCAGGTCAAGTGAGTTTCGGGATCTGAGGGTCAAGGGGTATGTGTCAAGTGTCATGTTTCAAGTGTCAAGTGTCATGTGTCAAGCGTCATGTGTCATGTGTCAAGCGCCATGTGTCGGGTGTCAAGTGATAGGTGAAGGCGGATC
>DASXQN010000227.1:0-1502 GCA_036507155.1 Anaerolineales bacterium | reverse complement strand
GCAGGTACCCCCGCGCGCCGGCTGCCAACACCTCGCGCACGAGTTCATCGGAGTCATGCATGGTCAGGACCAGAATCTCGGTGCGAGGCAAGGCCTGATGGATCTGGCGGGCCGCCTCCAGCCCGTTCAATTCGGGCATCGAAATGTCCAGGATGACGATGTCTGGCCGGAGTTTCAGCGCGTGCTCGACCGCTTTGCGGCCCGTCGTCGCTTCGGCGCACACGATCCAGCCCGGCCGGGATTCCAGCGAGGACCGGAGTCCTTCACGGATCAGGCCATGATCATCTGCAATCAGAATCCTCACGCGATTCATGCGATCGCCTGCTGAAGCGGGAGAATCGCTTTAATCAATGTGCCTTCAGAAGTGGAGCGTATTTCCAATCGTCCGCGCAACTGTTGCATGCGTTCGCGCATTCCGGTTATGCCAACGCCGAGAGCGGAAAAACTGGCAGGGCCGGTCATCGCCGCATTGCGCTCGTCCGCGAGCATTCCATGGCCGGCGTCCCGGATCTCAAGTTGCACCTCCGACGGAGTCGCCTGGAGCTGAATGACTGCCGTGCTGCTGCCGGAATGCCGGTGAATGTTACCCAGGCTTTCCTGCACGATGCGGAAGAGCGCGGTTTCCACTTCTCTGGGCAGACGCACCAACTGCGGAGGCAAAACCAAATCAACGCCGATGTTGCTGCGTCGGGAGAAACCTTTCACGTAATCTCGCAAGGCCACCAACAGCCCGACTTCATCGAGTAAAGGCGGATGCAAGAGATAGGAGATGGTCCGGATTTCCTGAGAACATTTCTCGGCCATCGCCAGGCTGTCGGCCAACGCCTTCTCGGCCCTGGGTTCAAATGCGGGGACGGCTGTTTTAAGGCAAGACAGGCTCATGGCCAGAGCAGCAAGATTCTGTGCCGTGGTATCATGCAATTCGCGCGCGATGCGGCGGCGCTCCTCATCCTGAAGTTGGAGCAACCGCGCCGTGAGCTGCTGGAGCGAGGACTCCGCTTGCTTGCGCTCGGTAATATCGGTCATCATGCCCAGTGCTCCCTGAAAAACGCCGGCTGCATCGAAGATCGGCGTGGCATTGATGATGACCCAGAGCTCGGACCCATCCTTGCGACGAAAGCACAAGTCAAATTGCTCGGAGATGCCCTGACTCCGGCGTTTGAATCTTTTGCGGGCTTCTTCCCGACTGTGCTCATCCACGAAGTCAAACACCGTTTGGCCGGCCAGTTCCTCGATCACATAGCCAAGCATCGCCGCCATGCGCCAGTTGGTGAAAGTGATCCGCGCGTTCGCATCCACGACGCAAATGCCCTCGAAGGATGTCTCCACGATGCGTCGAAATCGCTCTTCACTCTTCTGGAGTTGTTCCTCAGCCCGTTTGCGTTCGGTCATGTCCATGAGCGCGCCGATCATCCGCACCGGCTTGCGTTGTCCATCGTGGACGATGTAGCCGCGATCCAGGACATAAGCGTAGGAACCGTCCCGCCGCAGGAAACGATATT
>DASXQN010000226.1:0-3610 GCA_036507155.1 Anaerolineales bacterium | reverse complement strand
TGTATCCGGATTGGATCTTAGCGTATCTGCGCGCGCTGCTCGCGAACCTGCGCGCGGACTACGGCGTCTCTCCGGCCCTCGCATTCGCGCGGCTATGGCCCGGACTCGGCACGCGTCTCGGCTGGGGGCTGACTGCGGCGCTGGGCGTCGTCCTGTTACTTGAGTGGACCACCGTGCGGCGCGCGGAGTTCCGGCGCTTCTATTGGACGGCGTGCATCACCCTGGCAGTTACACCACTGTTCGGCTTACGCACGGCCAGCGAAAACCTGGTGGTGCTGATCCTGCCGTTGGCGCTCTTTTTCTCGGTGGTCCGCGAGCGCTGGCGTGCCGGATACTGGTTGGCCAGCGCGCTGTTGTTCCTGATCACCGCGTTTCCGTGGGGATTGTTTTTCGGGCCGCTCTTCACGCGGCCATTGCGGAATGACCTGATCTTCCTGTTTCTGCCCGTGCTCACCGTGCTTGGACTGTATTGGATCCGCTGGTGGGCGCTTCGTCCGCCGCGGACCTGGCTCCAGCGCGCCTCGAGCGGCGAATACGGATGAACCGCCGCATCTATTTGCTCCTCTTCTTCCTTGCGCTGATTGTGCAAGGCGCGATCGCCAGCCTTCAGAAGATCCCGGGATATTTGGACGCGGACTACTATTTCGCCGGCGGTCTGCGGCTCGTGCGCGGCTACGGCTTCACCGAGAATTATCTGTGGAATTATCTGGACGATCCACAGGGCTTGCCCCATCCTTCCCACGGATACTGGATGCCACTCGCGTCCATCCTCGCCGCAGCCGGGATGTGGGTGACCGGGCAGCAGACCTACGCGGCCGCGCGGCTGGGTTTCATACTATTGGCTGCTGCGGTTCCTCCATTAACGGCCAACCTCGCGCACACGTTCGCCGGGCGCCGCGAGCTCGCTATTGCGTCGGGGTTGCTGGCGATATTCTCGGTCTTTCACCTCACGTTCATGCCCGTCACCGACAATTACGCGATCTACATGATTCTCGGTGGCCTATATTTCCTGGTCATGCAGCGGCCGCGTCCATGGTTTTGGCTGGGGCTACTCGCGGGACTGATGACGCTGGCGCGCACTGACGGGCTTATCTGGCTGGCACTCACGCTCATGCTCGCGGGATGGCAACTTTTGAGCGATCGAGATGATCCATCCACCCGCGCCCGCACCGCCTTCAGATTCGCGTCGCTGGTAATGCTCGGCTATCTTTCTATCATGGGCCCTTGGTATGCTCGGAATCTGTCGGCATATGGATCGCTGATGTCACCCGGTGGTTCGCGCACGCTGTGGCTTACCACCTACGACGAGACCTTTGTCTACCCGGTCTCGAAGCTCACGATGCAGTCATGGCTCGCCAGCGGTTGGCCTGCGATCTTCAAAGTTCGGCTGTGGGCGTTCAGCAATAACGTCCAGACGATGATCGCCGCCCACGCTCACCTCATCTTGTTTCCATTCATCGTAGCCGGCATGTGGCAATACCGTACGGACCGGCGCGTGCAGGTCGGGTTGTTGGCCTGGTTCGGCTTATTCATCGTAATGACATTTGTCTTTCCGTTCGCCGGCGTGCGCGGTAGTTTTTTCCATGCCGGCGCGGCGCTGCAACCTCTGTTTTGGTCGCTGGCGCCGGTCGGCCTCGAATCCGCCGTCTCTGCCCTGGGGCGCCGCCGCGGCTGGGCGATCAGGCAAGCGCAGACGGTCTTCCGGTTCGCGATGGTGCAGATGGTCGTCTTGCTCTCCGCCTATTTGGTATGGGTCCGCGTTTTTGAGAAGGGCTGGGGGGAAGGCGAAAATCTCTATCCTTCGGTGGAGCAATTCCTGGTGGGGCAGGGCATCCAGCCGGATGAGCCGGTCATGGTGCTCAATTCCCCAGCTTACTACCTGGTCACCGGCCGGCCCGCTGTCGTTCAGCCGTATGGCGATCCGGATACCACCGTTCTTGTTGCGAAGCGTTTTGGCGTGCGATACTTTGTCTTCGAATCCGCGGGACAGCTCAAGCCGCTTAAGGACCTGTACCAGCATCCGTTGGACTTCGATCGATTCCACTATCTCGGTGAAGTCGATGGGGCGCGCATTTTTGAAATCGACATCGACGATTGAGCGTCTCTCGCGGCGCGACCTGCTCATCCTTGCGGCCGCGCTATTGCTCGGCGCGGCCGCCTATCTGGTCGCCAGCGCGGTGACCTACCGAATCGGTTTTCCGCTCGACGATGCATGGATCCATCAGACCTACGCCCGCAACCTCGCCTTGCATGGCGAATGGGCTTTCCGCTTGGGCGAGCCGTCTGCAGGCTCCACCGCGCCGCTGTGGTCAGCCCTGCTGGCGATCGGTTTCTTGTTGCGGCTCGCGCCGTACATTTGGACCTACGCGCTCGGCATGCTCTGCCTGTGGACTCTCGCGGTCGCCGTCGAAGGCGCGGCGCGTCACTTCATCCCGACCTATCGTCCGCGTTGGCCCCTGGCAGGGCTGTTGATACTCTTCGAGTGGCACTTGCTCTGGTCGGCCCTTTCCGGGATGGAAACCATTCTGCATGCGCTGATCCTGGCCGTCATTCTGGTCGCGTTGATGCAAGGCTCGCGTCGATTCCTGACCCTCGGCCTGTTGACCGGTTTGAGTGTTTGGGTGCGCCCTGACGGCTTGACCCTGCTCGGGCCGGCGCTTCTGACGATTCTGCTCATCGAAAAAGATTGGCGTGCGCGCCTGCCGGCATTGGCCACCTACCTCATCGGTTTCGGTATCTTCTTCGCGCTTTATTTGTTGTTCAACCTGATCATCGGTGGGACGCCGATGCCGAACACTTTCTATGCAAAGCAGGCTGAGTACGCGGCGTGGCAAAGCCGTCCGATCGTGGAGCGCCTGCTTGAGTTAGCACTTCAGTTACTCAGCGGGCCCGGGTTATTTCTGATCCCCGGCGCGCTCCGCTGGGGTTGGCTGGCCGCCCGGCGCCGGAGCTGGGGTACGCTGGCCGCCATGATGTGGTGCTTCGGGTACATGTGGCTGTACGTCTCGCGTCTGCCCGTTTATCAGCACGGCCGCTACATCATGCCGGTTCTGCCGATGCTGGTGCTCTGGGGGTTTCTCGGCGTGGCGGAATTTTCGCAGCATCCCTCCTCCGCGCGACTCGATCGGATAGCAAGGCTTGCCTGGTACGCCAGCATCGGATTCACGACGCTCGGATTTGTCTTCATCGGCGCAAATGCTTACCGTCAGGACGTGGCATTGATCGAGAGCGAGATGGTCGTCGCGGCCAAGTGGGCGGCAGTTAACATCCCTCCGGGCGAGTTGATCGCGGCCCACGACATCGGCGCGCTGGGCTACTATGACCAGCATCCTTTGCTGGACCTGGCCGGCCTGATATCGCCCGAGGTCGTTCCTTTCATCCGCGACGAGGCGCGGCTGTCAGCGTTCCTGGACGAGCGCGGCGCGGATTACCTGATCGCGTTCCCGGAGTTTTATCCGCACCTCGTTCAGGCGGCGCAGCCAGTATTCTCAACCCGCGGCCGCTTCGCGCCGCAATTCCACGGGAAAAACATGGTCATCTACCGCTGGAGCCCACCTTAATCGGTTAGAATATGGGGTAGTTTCCATCAGAAACCGCCCAACAAGACATG
>DASXQN010000225.1:0-9566 GCA_036507155.1 Anaerolineales bacterium | reverse complement strand
CTTATGTCTTCGCGCGCTATGAGTTTCGCGGCCAGGCTTTCCTGCGGGCGCTGACGGCTGTGCCATTCATGCTGCCGACCGTTGTGGTGGCGGCCGGCTTCAACGCGCTGCTGGGTCCGCGCGGCTGGATCAACCTGGCGCTGATGGGTGGCCTGGGCCTCGATTCGCCGCCGATTACATTCGTGGGCACGCTGACCGCCATCCTGATCGCGCACGTCTTCTACAATACGACCATCATCATCCGCATCGTCGGCAACGCGCTAGCTCATCTCGATCCGCGCCTCGGACAGGCCGCCAGTACGCTGGGCGCGGATGCGCGGCGGACCTGGTGGCACGTCAACTTGCCGCTGTTGAGGCCGTCGATCATGGCTGCCGTGCTGCTGGTCTTCCTGTTCGACTTCACCAGTTTCGGCGTCATCCTGTTATTGGGCGGACCGCGCTTCGCGACGCTGGAGGTTGAGATCTATGTGCAGGCGCTGCAACTATTGAACCTGCCGCTGGCGGCCTTGCTGACGCTCATCCAGTTGCTGTGCACGCTGGTTTTCTCGATCCTGTACACCCGCACAGCCGCTGCGCTGCGTGTGCAGTTTGCGCCACGCGAGACGCAGATCATCTCTCGCAGGGCGCGCACGCCGTACGAACGGATCGTGCTGCCGGCGCTGCTCTTTATCCTTTTCATGTTCTATCTGCTGCCTTTGGCTGCATTGCCCCTGCGTTCGATCTCACGCCTGGAGGCTGTGCGCGGCGAGCGGACGGATGTGCAAGCCGGCCTCACGTTGGATTACTATCGCGAGCTCTTCATCAACCGTCGCGGCTCGGTCTTTTATGTTCCACCGATCCGTGCCACTCTTAATTCGCTGACGTACGCGGCCGCAACCATGGCCCTTTCGCTGCTGCTCGGGCTGCCGGCCGCCTCGGCCCTCGCCAGACCCGGCCGTCTCGAAAAGATCCTCGACCCGATCCTGATCCTGCCGCTCGGGGCCTCGGCGGTCACGCTCGGCCTCGGCTTCATCCTGGCGTTCCATCGCCTGCTCGCGCTGCCCATCCTGGTGCCGCTCGCGCACACGCTGCTCGCGCTGCCCTTCGTGATCCGCATCCTACAGCCATCTCTGGCGTCGATCCCGGACCGTTTGCGGCAGGCCGCGGCCAGCCTCGGGGCTTCGCCTCTTCGCACGTGGCTGGCCGTCGATTGGCCCATCCTGCGCCGCGCCACCTTGACCGCGGGGATTTTCGCGTTCACCGTTTCGCTCGGTGATTTCGGCGCCGCCGCGCTGCTCGCGCGTCCCGAGTACCCCACCATACCGGTGGCGATCTATCGCTTCCTGTCCCAACCCGGCGGCCTGAATTATGGACAGGCCATGGCGATGGCCACGCTCTTGATGGCGGTCACTCTTGTAGCGATCCTCCTGATCGAGAAGATGCAGCTTCCAGGCGCGGGGGAGTTCTGATGCTCGAAGTCATCGACATCCGAAAAACATATGCTCAACCGCTCCTGGATGGAATCTCCTTCACGGTGCGCAACGGCGAGACCGTTTGTCTGCTCGGCCCATCGGGCAGCGGCAAATCCACCCTGCTGCGGATCATCGCCGGCCTGGAACCGCCCGATTCCGGGAAGGTCTGCTGGGACGGAGCCGACCTGAGCTCCATGCCGGCGCATCGCCGCGACTTCGGGCTGGTCTTCCAGGACTTCGCGCTGTTCCCGCACCTCGACGTTTTCTCCAATGTGGCCTTCGGGTTGCGGATGCGCTCCTGGCCCGACGAGCAGGTCCGCGCACGCGTGGCCGAAGTGTTGGAGCTCGTCAACCTGACGGGTTTCGGACCGCGCACGATTACCGATCTCTCCGGCGGCGAGCAGCAGCGCGTGGCCCTGGCGCGCGCGCTGGCCCCGCGGCCGCGGCTGTTGATGTTCGACGAGCCGCTGGGTGCGCTGGATCGTACGCTAAAAGAAGATCTTTTGAACGAACTGCGCCGGATCTTGCGCGCCGCGAAAGTGCCGGCGCTGTACGTTACACACGATCAGGAGGAGGCCTTCGCGCTTGCGGACCGACTCCTGATCCTGCATGAATGCCGGATCGTGTCTGAAGGCACTCCCGTTTACGTGGTGGGGAATCCCGGCTCCGCCTGGGCGGCCCGGTTCCTGGGCCTTGGGACGGTGCTGGACGGCGTGGTCACCGCAAGCAGGCGAAAAACGAGGACGGTGGAAACCGCTCTGGGCACCTTCGATGTAGATTGCCCTTCGGGAGCGGGAATCGGGGACGCGGTGTCGCTGTTGATCCGGCCCGAGCGGGTGAAACGCGCGGGCGGGCGCGGCACCGGTCGTGCCGTGAAGACCCGGCGGCCGCTGGGACGAGACGGCCGCCTGCAGTCCCGCGTGAGCGATGTCCTGTTCCAGAAGGATCGCTATCGCGTGACGCTCGAAAATGGATTGGTGCTCGAGCTGGAACAGCCTCCGAAAATTCGGGAGAAAATGTCGGTGCGCGTGGAGGCCGTCGAATGCCTGAGCTGATCAAAGTCCTGAAGCGCAATCCGGCCGGCGAGGTGATCTGGCAATACGAGGGCGCCGTGCTGCAGCGCGAAACGAACGCGCTGACGCTGGAGGCGTCCTTCAACCGCGCCGACATGCCTTTCATGAACATCGTGTTGAAACAAGGCGATCGCTTCATCGAAACCTTCTACGCGGACCGCTGGTACAACGTCTTCGCGATCTACGATCGTGAGGATGGACTCTTGAAGGGCTGGTACTGCAACATCGCGAAGCCGGCCGTGATCGGGGCCGAATCGGTTTCATACGTCGACCTGGCGCTGGATCTTTGGGTCGCGCCGGACGGCACGCAGACGGTGCTGGACGAGGACGAGCTGGAGGCGCTGGAGTTGGATGCGGAAACCAGGGAACGCGCCTATGCCGCGCTGAAAGCGCTGCAGCAGGAGTTTAAGAACCAACGCCCTCCGCAGTGAGCGAGAGGGCGTTGGTCACATGTGCCGATTTAGAAATTAGAAGTTGTTCATCTGTTGCAGGATTTGGTCGCCATATGTCCAGGCCAGGCCGACAAAGATACAAAGGCAACAGAGCACGACCACCACGACAGCCGTAATGATAATCGGCGTATTGTTCTTCTTCGGCGGCTCGCTCATGGGTGTGGGGCTGGGGGTGACGACGGGATCGTTCATGGTGCGCTTCTCCTGGTTCGAATAGATGGAATGCGATGATTATACCGCTGGCCGCTGGCGCCGTGCCAGCGGCATGCGCCTGGGCGGCATGAAGCCGCCCGGCTTGCGTGCTCCCGATTACGCGATGGCGCGCAGCAGACCGACCAAGGTAAAGTCCGACTTCTCCAACAAGTATTGACCCACGAGCAGCGCGGCGATGCAGCCGCAGCAAAGCACGATCACGCCGACGATGATCAGCACGGTCCTGTTTGGGCCGCTCTTCGCAGGGCCAGGGGGTGGAACGGTATCATTTATTGCGGCTCCCTTGGGAGCGTATCCGCGAAGGACTGATCCTCGCTGGGACGGCTCCATAACCACCAGATCAACAATGCGACGGCCACGATCAGCAGCGTGCCGACCAGGACCGGGATGACGATCGCCAGCACGGATAGAACGGTGGAGGCGATATCTTCAGCGATACTGACGGGCAGGTTGCCCGCGCCGCCGGTAGTGGCAGTGACCGCCGGCCGGACCGCCGCCGCCTTGACCACGTGAATACCCCCGGCCACGAATAATCCGCAGGCCAGGGCCAGGATCGGATTGATATCGGTCACTACCTTGGCGCTGGCCGCAAAGGCTACCGCGCCCGCCACCGGGCGGACGAAGGTCTGAATCAGGTCGTTGACGTGATTTGCAGCCGGGATCTTATCCGCCAGCATTTCGATGATCACCAGCACGCCCAATAGGATCAGGATGTACGGATTGGCCAGGGTGTCCCAGGGCGAATTGAGCTTGATCAGGTCCGTATAGTGGGCCAGCACACCCACGACCAGCAACGGAATATAGGCGTTAAGCCCTGCACTTGCCGAGAGCCCGAAGGCCGAGAATATGCCCAGTAATACGTCCATTGTGTTACTCCTTACCCGAGACCGGGGAAACCGCTCCAGGTGCCTGTCAACTGGAAACGGACGAAGTCAATGCTCAAGATGAGCAACAAGGCCAGGGTCAGGCCGGCCGAAGCCGGCAGCCACAGCTGCCGGATATTTTCGAATGCATTCTCCTGCCGCATGACGGTGATCCAAAAAATCGCGAACACGATCACGAGCAACCCCAGCACGCCGAGGGTGCTCAGGACGGCCACCGGGTAGAGCACCAGCGGACTCTCCGTCAGGATCAACAGGTCCAGCACCAGCATGCCGCCAACCAGCAGGCCAAGGGATTTCCAATCCAGCACGCGGCGCTTGTCCGGGACGCGCCAGAGCGTCTGATTCATGATCGGGTACAGCACGCCGGCCAGGGTCAGGCCCATGCCGCTTCCGGTGAAGAGCCGCAGCGTGTTGTTGGGGAGGTATAAGGTGGGAATATACCCGAGCCTGCCCGGCGACGTGCTCTTCAGCAGATACAGATAGGAATTGGATCCGTCGATCGCGAAGGCGAGAAAGAAGGCGACGAGGACTGCCAGGACACCGCGTGACGGAAGCTGGCCGCGGCGGGGACTGAGCACGCCCAGAAAGCTTAGGCCGAACGCGGCTGCGAAGAATTCTCCGGTGCAGCGGGCGCACAGCGGCAACTGTCGATCGCCGATATGGAACGAGCGCTCGTCGATGCGATGGCAGATGGCATACCCAAGTGCGTCCATCTTGCCGAGCAATCCGGGCGGCGCGATGTAGAACCACACGGCGATGGCCAGCACGGCCGCACCAGGCACCAGCCAACGCAGAAGGGGATCGAACCGGGCGAGTGTAAGCTGAGATTGCATGGTCTTCACGATGTCGGTCACATTATAGGGGCATTGAAGTGGAAATGCAAGAATGGATGCTTGCGATTGAGGTGCAAAAGGCGGTTGTCCACGGACCAACCACGACTTCCGTCTCACGATTATCTAACGCAAAAAACACATCTGAGTCGCGTTCTTCGCGTTAAGATGCGCTGACTCAAGTCATGACTGAAAGGAGATTGGTTTGGGAGTATCATGGAGAAAATTTGCGCGCAGAGGCTGAACCCATGCTTAAACGAATCGCTGTGCTGACCGGCGGCGGTGACGCGCCGGGCCTTAACGCCGTGATCCGCGCCGTCGTGAAGACCGCCGTGAATGTGTACGATTGCGAGGTCTTGGGCATCAAGGACGGTTACGACGGATTCCTGGTGGAGAACGGCATCATGCCGCTGGGAGTGGAGGAGGTGCGCGGCATCCTGGCGCGCGGCGGTACGATCCTGGGGACGGCCAATCGCGGGAATCCGTATGCGCGCAAAGTGATCCGCGACGGTCAGGAAACGGTCATCGATGTTTCGGATGAGATTGTGAAAGCCATCCACCGCCTGAAGCTGGATGCGCTGATCGTGCTGGGCGGGGATGGCACGCTGCATATCGCGCACGAGTTGTTTCAAAAAGGCGTGCCGGTCGTCGGCGTCCCGAAGACCATCGACAACGACATCAGCGGCACGGAAGTCACCTTTGGGTTCGATACCGCGCTGGGGGTTGCGACTGAGGCCATCGACCGTCTTCACACGACCGCCGAGGCGCACCACCGGGTGATGGTACTCGAGCTCATGGGGCGCGACGCAGGTTTTATTGCCCTGCATGCTGGCGTGGCCGGCGGCGCGGATGTCATCCTCATTCCCGAAATCCCCTTCAAATTCGAAGCCGTGGTCGGCAAGATCCGCCAGCGCGCCGCGCGGGGCACGTTCTTCAGCATTCTGGCGGTCTCGGAAGGCGCCAAGCCGCTGGGCGGGCAGCAGGTCTACGCGCGCAACGGCGACGCGGTCTACTCCGCGCGGCTGGGCGGCATGGGGCATGCGGTGGGCGAGTACGTGGAGAAACAGGGCTTTGAGACGCGCGTCACGGTGCTCGGTCATTTGCAGCGGGGCGGCATGCCGACGCCATTCGATCGCTGGCTGGCGACGCGTTTCGGCGCGGCCGCGGTGCGGCTGGCGGCCGAGCGCAAATTCGACCGGATGGTTGCCTTGCGTTACGGGGTCGTGACGGATATCCCGCTGCTCGAAGCCACCGCGCAGCCGAAGCGCGTCCAGTTGACGGACGATGCGGTCATCACCGCGCGCGGCATGGGCATTTCCTTCGGCGATGAATAAATTCCCTCTCCCTTTGGGAGATCGCTCGGCATCCCGTAGCGAAGCGGAGGGAGAGCTAGGGTGAGGGAAAAAACCACAATGCCGCCCTTTCGGACGGCATTGGTGGGCGCTGTGGCTTCCTTCTTACTTGAGGAGGGATGCCACAGCGCTGGGTTGGTAACTACTATCCATGTTCGACATCACCTCCTCCTTTCTAGGATGGCGGTTAGATTGTTCGCCCCCAGCGTGCCCGAAGTATGTCATATTCCAAAGTAGATGTCAATGGGAGGAAATAGATTCTCACTAATTTGTAATTAATCCCATACATTTGTCATTGCGAGGAGGGCACCGCCCGACGAAGCAATCTCCTTCTGACTGGGAGATTGCTTCGTCGCTTTTCGGGGCTCGCGATGACGCGTAGGGACACGGCAGCGCTGTGCCCCTACGTGTTCACTCCGGCCGATAAGGCGCTTGCGTTTCGATATTGCCGACGTATTCAGGAAGATTCGCGTGTCCCAGCATCTGGCGAATGGCCTGGATCTCCCCGATGTGATACCAGTAATGATAGCTAACGCGGCGCATGGCCGATCCCACGCTCTGGCCCACCGCTTCGCCTCGCAGCAACAAGTCCGCTTGCAAGCCCTCGGTGGTTAACGCGTCGAGGAATGGATCGGCTTGCTTGGTCACCGCGTGCCATGTGTCCAGCATCTCTTTGAACGCCGGTGTGCTCATCGGCGCGCCGTATGCAAAGACCTTGTTCAATTCAGGGTAGGGAATTTTGCCCTGCGGACGTTCGAGCCAGGTGCGCTGTTCGTGCCAGGCGAGATGACCGACGGTCCAGCCGATGCAGTTCATCGGGCCGAAGTGCTGAGCGCCGTCTTCTTCAGACACGCCTTCGAGTCCGCGCAGCCATTCCAGCCGCGTGAAGCGGAATTGATCGACGAGTGGGTGGGTCATTGAAAGGTGATGGCCTCCACGCGCCAGCTCTCCTCGCCCATGAGCTTCTTCAAGCGGTCGAACATCTCCGGGCAGATGCGCGTGGTGTCGTTGGGGAAATCGAGCAGGTGGCCCTTGCCGTTCTCGAAGATCTGGAAGGAGAACCGGTCGCGGCCGTGAAAGGAGATCAGTGTGCCGTAGATCGACTTGATGCGGCGCTTGTCGCGTTCCTGGTCACCGGTCGGGCGCAGCATTACGGTGATCTGCTGGGGACGATGGTTCTTGTCCTCGGCCTCTGCCAGCGGGACATACAACGACTGCATCGGACGCGGCTCGGCCCGCTGCAAAGCCTCCGCGACGACGGCCAGTGGCGCCTCCTGCTTGATTGGCGGCAGGGGTTCCGTTTTCGGAGCGCCGTTGCCATTCGCGGGGCGCGCGCCGATGGGAGTCGCGGCGGGAGTCGCCGGCGCGGGCTCCGCGTCGGGTCGCGCTGCGATCTGCGCGTTCTCGAACGACGGCTGCCACTCGCTGTCCCAGCCGTCCGGGAAATTGTCGGGAGGTGGAGGACCGTCGGCCGGTTCTGCTTGGTACGGGGGGGAAGCTTGTCGGAAGGTTGGCGTGGGTTCAGCGATGCGGGTCGCGGGCGCGGACCTCGGCGCAGCGGCAACGGGAGTCGGCTGGGGCTGAGACTCGGCTTGTTTAACGGGAACAGGCGCCCCTCCGGGATGCTCCGCGACGGGTGGCGCCAGAGCCGTGTCTTTTTCGTCCAAAGACACAAGCATTTTGAAATCGGTCTTGATCGCGTCCACGAGGATCTTGGGCGGGCTGGATTGCGCGTCGACCTTGCCCTCCACCAGCACGATCTTGCCGTGCTCAAGGATGGGCTGGCACTGCGCCCAGGTGCGCGGGAAAAGCACGAGCTCGATATTGCCCTGGATATCTTCCAACGTGACAAAGCCCATGGGCTTGCCGGCTTTTGTGGAATACGGCCGGACGGCTGTGATCAGACCGGCGACGCGTACTTTTTCCTCGTGCTGCGCCTCCGAAAGCTGGCCGGAGAAATACGAAACGAGTTTGACGAAAGTGGCCTGGTAGGGTGTGAGCGGGTGGTCGGAGATGTACAGGCCGATCAGCTCGCGTTCCCAGTTCAACATCTCGCGCTGTTCGATCTTGGAATTATCCAGCAGATGGATCTCTTCGCTGACGCCGCCCTCCGCGCCGAAAAGCGAGAGTTGTCCTGCATCCGCCGCGCGGAAGTGGCTGGTGCTGACCAGCACGATGCGCTCGAGCGAATCCAGCAGCGCGCCGCGCGGCCCGAATGCGTCCAGCGCGCCGACCTTAACCAGGCATTCCAGCGCGCGCTTGCCGACCGCGCGCAGGTCCACGCGGCGGGCGAAGCTGTTGAGATCCTTGAACGGACCGTGCTTGCGGGCCTCGGTGATGACCTGGATGGAATTCTCGCCCACGTTCTTGATGGCGCCGAATCCAAAGCGGATGGCGGGCTTCGTGTCGACGTCCTCGATGGCGAAGTCCCATTCGGAGGCGTTGATGTCCGGCGGCAGGACCGGGACACCCATGCTGCGCGCATCTGAGATATAGAGTGCGATCTTCTCGGTCTGGCCGCGCACCGAGGACATGAGCGAGCTCATATACTCGGCGGGATAATTTGCCTTGAGGAAGGCGGTCTGCACCGCCAGCACGCCGTAATCGGCGGAGTGCGATTTGTTGAAGCCGTAGCGGGCGAACTCTTCCCAGTCCGTGAAGATCTGATCGGCGGTGACATCCGGGATGCCGTTTTTCACGGCGCCCTTGACGAACTTCTCACGGTGCTTGCGCAGCTTCTCGCCGATCTTCTTGGAGATGGCCTTGCGCAGATCGTCGGCTTCCTGCGGCGTGTAACCGCCGAGCTTGACGGCCGCGTTCATCAATTGTTCCTGATACACGGGAATGCCGTAGGTATCTTGAAAGATAGGACGCAGGGCTTCGTGACGGTACTCGACGGTCGCTTCACCGTGCATGCGCGCGATGTAGTCCGGGATGAACTGCATCGGCCCGGGGCGATAGAGGGCCACCATGGCGATGACGTGATCGAGCGTCTGGGGCTTCATCTGCACCAGCCAGCGCGTCATGCCGCCGCCCTCCACCTGGAAGACGCCCGCGGTTTGCCCGCTGCCGAGCAGTTCGAACGAGCGCGCGTCGGCCAGCGGGATCGAGCTCAGGTCGTACTTAATGCCATGCCGCTTCTCGATCAGGTCGCAGGCGCGCGCCATGACGGTCAGCGTGATCAGGCCCAGGAAATCGACCTTCAACAGGCCCAGCGAGTTGAGCATACCCATTTCGAACTGGGTTACGGATTTGATGGGCGTCTCTTCGGAGTTGGAGGTAGGCCGATGCAGAGGCAGGTACTCGATTAA
>DASXQN010000224.1:0-4761 GCA_036507155.1 Anaerolineales bacterium | reverse complement strand
ACCGGAACCGAGCAAAGCGATCAACCCATTCATGAATTCTCCATGGACGCATGCATTTTAATAGAGTTCCCAAACGAATTAGCGTGCCTTAAGTATAAGATCTTTTGTGATGCCGAGCAGCGCGGCATGCAGGAGATTGAGCGTGTTTTTCCAATCCTCCACGCGCGCCAAGCTGATCGGGGAATGAGGATAACGATGCGGCACGGAGACCGCTACGGTCGGGATGCCTGCCCGGGATCGCTGGATGCCGCCCGCGTCGGTGCCGCCACCGCCAGGCTGACGGAGCTGGTACGGGATGGCGGATTTCTCCGCCGTCTCGCGCAGGAAGCGGATCAGGCGCGGGTCATGCAGCGCCGAGCTGTCTGCAATATAAAAAACTGGACCCTCCCCGAGGCGGCTGTTGTATGAAGCGTTCTCGCGGCCGTCGTGCGTCGGTAGATCATAGGCCGGCGTGGAATCGATCGCGATGGCGAGGTCCGGATCGAATGCGTGCGCGGCCACGCGCGCGCCGCGCAGTCCGATCTCCTCCTGCACCGTGAACGCCGCGCACAGGTCGATATTGCGCGGCGCGTGCCGTACCAGCTCGATCAGCATCGCCACGCCGATGCGATCGTCGATCGCTTTCGCCAGGATGGACGGACCTACGCGCCGGAAGCGCGTCGCAAAGGTCGCGCGGTCACCGACCTTGGCCGTGCCGCCCGGACCCAGGTCGATGCGCATCGAATCCAATCCAACCTGGCGCGTGATCTCCTCGCTCTTCAGCAAGTGGATGGGTTTCACGCCGATCACACCGCGCACGTGATCGCGGCCGACCAGCACTTGCTTGCCGGCCAGGGTGCGCACATCGATCCCACCGACCGTGTCGAAGTGATAGATGCCGTCGTCCTCATCCGCGACGATCATCAGGCCGGCCTCGTCCATGTGCGCGTCGACAAGCACGCGGCGGCGGTTCTTGCCCGTACCGGCGCGCGTCACGAGCACATTGCCCAGCGCGTCGACTTTGATCTCGTCTGCGTAAGGCTTGACTTCATCCATCACGATCTTGCGGACTTCACCTTCATCGCCCGAGACCGCGGATGCATTGCATAGGCGTTCGAGCAGTTTGAATTGCGCCGCGCCGATCGGGATCATCGCTAATCCCACGCCAGTTGGTCGACGAAATCCGGTTCGAGCATCGCTACGAACTCCGCCAGGAGCCGTCCCATACGCTGGACATCATTCAGCGCGATCATTTCCACCGGCGTATGCATGTAGCGCAACGGGATCTCAACGACCACGGTTGGAACGCCCTCGGCCGCGATCTGGACGGCATCCGCGTCCGTGCCGGAGTGTTTGGGCATCGGCTCCACCGCATATGGGATCTCCAGCCGGACTGCCAATTCCTTCAAGCAGTTGTGCAGGAACGGATGCGTATTCGGTCCCAATCCGATCGTGATACCCTTGCCCATCGGAAACGTCTCCCACCCATTGGCGCCAGGCCCCTTCGCGAACGTCGTGTCGACGACGACCGCGATCGACGGCCGCAGTTGGAAGGCGGACGTGGCCGCACCGCCCAGCGTGACCTCTTCCTGGGTCGTGGCTGCCGCCCACACGTCCCAGAAATGAGACCTGGACGACAGTTCTTCGAGACAGATCGTCAGCGCGGCAACCGAGGCGCGATTATCGAGCGAGTGCCCGCTCACGGTCCCTCCGGACATCTCGATCGGTTCCGTGTTAAACGAGATCACGTCCCCTACGTGTACTCGCTTCGAGACCTGGGTCTCCGGCAGGCCGGTGTCCACCAGCAGGTTGCTCAAGAGGATCTCGCGCTCGCCCGAGATCTCGGGCAGCAGCTTCGCGGGCGGCATCACCACCACGCCCGGCAACTCGCGCGGACCACCGACGCCGGTCGCGTGCACGAGAACCGGTGTCCCGGGCAAAACGCGCGCGTCCACTCCCCCGACGTTCGCCACGTACAGAAACCCGTCGACGATCTTCTTGACCATCAGGCCGATGGTGTCCATGTGCGTTGCGATCAGGATCGAAGGCCGCGCCTTTCTCGCGGCGCGCTTCGAGGCGGATCTCGTGCCGCGTTTAAGTCCGTGCAGCGAGCCGAGACGGCTGACGTGCAGCTCGTCCACCAACAGACGCCAGCGCGCCTCGATCAGCCGCGCCGCCGGCCCTTCGTAAGCGGAAAGTCCTGAAACCGAGAGCAGGGATTTCAGGAATGGCAGGATGTCGGTCATGGTTCAGAAAGGCGTTGGGGACGGCGTGGGCGTATTCGACGGCACCTGTGTTGGCGTCGGCGTATCGGTGGGAGTCGGCGTGAAGGTATTTGTTGGAGGAAGTGTGGCTGTGAACGAAGGTGTGGACGTGGGCGTATTTGTAAAGGTCGGCGGCAGGAACGGAGTGGACGAAGCCGTGGACGTCACCGTTGTGCTGGCGGTCACGCTTGCCGTGGCCGTTATCGTACCGGTTTGCGTCGCAGTGACCGTCGCGCTATTCGTGGTCGTGGCGGTGACCGTCACGGTGGGAGTCGTGAATTCGTCCGGAGCCAGCAACGCGGCGATCGAACCGACGCAATAACACGGAATGGTTGCAAGGATCACGATGGTCAGGATCAATCGCAGCCGGGCGCGCGGATCGGTCACGTCTTCCATGCGAAGGATAATATCATTAGTCCACATGAACGGCAAGCGACGAATGCATTGGAGCCTCACACGGGCCGCTCAGGTATAATTCCATCCGCATGATCCCCATCAAATTGCACATCGCCGGATTTCTTTCCTATCGTGAGCCGGTCGAACTGGATTTCACCAGCTTCGACCTGGCGTGCATCTCGGGCGCGAACGGCGCGGGCAAGTCGTCGCTGCTCGACGCGATCACCTGGTCGCTCTTCGGGCAGGCGCGCAAGCGCGACGACGCGTTGATCAACTTGCAGTCGAAAGCGGCCGAGGTCGCGCTGACTTTCGCCTACGAAGGCAATACCTATCGGGTGGTCCGCACCCTGCCGCGCGGCAAGGCCACCACCCTGGAGTTCCAGGTATTCAATGAACCTGCCGCCTCCTGGAAGGCTCTGACCGAACGCACGACGCGTGAGACGCAGGCGCGCATCGACTCCGTGCTCCGGCTGGATTATGAGACCTTCGTCAACGCCTCCTTCTTCCTGCAAGGCAAGGCTGATCAGTTCACCCAGCAGACTGCCACCAAACGCAAAGACCTGCTCGGCTCCATCCTCGGGCTGGAGGTCTGGGAAACGTACCGGGAACGGACGGCCGTGCGCCGCAAGGGCCTCGAAGAAGAGGTCAATGCGGTTGACGGCCGCATGGCGGAGATTGACGCCGAGCTTGCCGAGGAAGATCAGCGCAAGGGCAGGCTCACCGAACTCGAAGGCAATTTAAGACAGCTCACCACCGCGCGCGCCGCTCACGAGAGCCAACTAGATCAGATCCGCAAAATCAGTGCCTCGCTGGCAGAGCAGCGCAGGCTCGCTGAAACGCTGGCCCAAACCCTCTCGCGGTCGAATCTGGCCCTCAGCGGACTTCAGGGCCGCATCGACGAAAAGCAAAGCGAACGGGACGCATACACCGACTTGGTTAAGCGCGCGAAAGCCGTGGAGTCCGCCTACCAAGGCTGGCAGGACGCGCTGCAAGAAGTGGCGCGGCTCGACGCTGTCGCCAATCAGTTCCACGAGAATAATGAAGAACGCCAGCCGTTGCTGCGCGAGATCGCGTCTGAACGCGCCCGGCTTGAGGAGGAGAAACGCGGCCTGGACGAGCAGGCCGACGCGCTCGCCACGCAAGCGCCGGCCGCCGCGGCGTTGGCGCAGCAGATCGCCGACGACCGCGCCTCGTTGGCGGAGGCCGAGGCCAAATTAGCGGCCCGTGCGGCGCTGGATAAAACCGTTCAAGCCGGCCGCGAGCGACAGGCAGAGCTCAAAGCGGAGAATGAGCAGTTGAAAGGCGAGATGGAAGACTTGAAGGCGCGCATTGAGCGCCTGCGGGTGGCGGACGGCGCGACCTGTCCGCTGTGCGGGCAGGAGTTGAGCGCGAAACATCGCAAGTCCACGCTGGCCGAGCTGGAGGGTTCGGGCCGGTCAATGGGCGACCGGTTTCGCGCCAACATGGCCGAATCAAAGAGTCTGGCGCAGGAAATCACGGCCGGCGAAAAAGAGATCGGCGCTCTCCTGCAATTTGATGCGGCCCGGCTGACACATTCCAACGCGGTCACGCAATTGACCGAACGGCTGGACGTGCTGCAGCGGCAATCGAAGGAGTGGGAGAAGTCCGGCGCCAAACGTCTGAAAGAGCTGATCAAAGCGCTCGAAAAGGAAACATTCGCGGCCGAGGCGCGCAAACAGCTCGCCAAACTCGACAAGGAACTGGCCCGATTGGGCTACGACGCCTCCGCCCACGACACAGCCCGCCAGATCGAGCTGAAGGCACGCGGCGCGGAAGAGGAATTCCGCAAACTCGAATCGGCGCGCGAGGTCAGCAAGCAGATCGAAGGCGAGATCAAGAATCTCAGAGCGGAAAGCGCGCAGCGCGAGACCGAGATCCGCGATCAACAAAAACAGTTGGAGGCGGTGACCGAAGTGCTCTCCGCCGCGGAAGCGCAAGCCCCGGACCTGGAGACCGCCGAGCGCGAGCTGCTTACCCTGCGCGAGCAGGAAAACCAGGCGCGTGACCAGGTGGGAGCGGCACGCCAGAAGGTGGATGTGCTCGTCACGCTGCGTGTCCGCCACAAAGACCTGGCCGAACGGCGCGATGGGTTTCAGCAGCG
>DASXQN010000223.1:0-2003 GCA_036507155.1 Anaerolineales bacterium | reverse complement strand
AAACGCGGCGCTAATGGATGTTGGCGCCGCTCGAGTCGCGGATGATAAGTTCGGAATCCATGAAGACATTGTTCTGATCCAGTCCGTCATTCTGAATCAGACGGATAAGTCGTTCACCCACGGCCCACCCCAATCCGAATGCGGGCAGCCGAATGGTTGTAAGCGGCGGGTCGAAATACTCCGCCAGAGGGATATCATCGAAGCCTACGATGGCAAGATCACCGGGGATGCGCAGGCCGGCGCGCTTGATCGCCAGGATCGCGCCCATGGCGACCACGTCGCTCGCCACGAATACCGCGGTGGGTCGTGGAGCTTCCTCGAGCAGCCGTGTCATCGCGGCGAATCCGCTGGCCGGTGTGTAATTGCCTTCCTGGATGTAACTCTTCGCAGACTTCAGGCCGGCGTTCTTCAGCGCAAGCAGGTAACCATCGCGGCGTTGTTGCGCCGAGGTATACGTCAGCGGCGCGTTCGTGATCATCGCGATCTGGCGATGTCCGAGGTCGATCAGGTGCTGGACCGCGGTCCGCGCCCCGGCTGCAGCGTCGACATCCACGGACGGGATGCTGGTGTCCGGCAGCTGGCCCATCACCATGACCGGTACGCCGTCGCGATAGAGGCGGCGGATCTCCGCATCGTCTTGTCGCGGTCCGGACAAGATGATCCCGTCCACATGATTCTCATTGATCAGACGCGCGTACCCTTTCGTATCGTCGGGCTCCACCTGTTTGAGCAGCACATGAAAACCTTGCTGGAGTGCGGCCTGTTCGACGCCGAAGATCACCTGCGGCAGAAAGGCGTCCGCAAAGACTTGTTCTGGGGATTGGCAAAGGACCAGGCCGAGCGTGTTGGATTTCCCACTGACGAGCTTCCGGCCGGCCGCGTTTGGATGGTAGTTCAGCTTTCGCGCCGCATCGAATACGCGCTGGCGCGTTCCCGCGCTGATGCTGACCCCCTCCAGGTTGTTCAAAACGAATGAAACTGTGGTGCGGGACACACCTGCCATCTTGGCGACATCCTGACTGGTAGAGCGCTTAAGAGGAGAAGATTTCATCCGGTTTTATTAACACGTGTTACTAAGTATAAGAATTTTAGGCCCCCTTGTCAAGTAGGAGTTTGTTTTTAGCTCTCTCGGCTGGCGATCGCCAGGCCGGCGCCAATCAGAAGGCCGCCCAGAATGAAGAGCGGCGTCATCCGCTCCCCCAGAAAGAACCAACCCAGCAGCGTCCCCACTACCGGCTGGGCGAAGAACGTCAGCGAAGCCAGGCCCGCATCCAGGACCGCAAAGGCCGTGTTCCACAGGACCATCGCCAGCGCCGTCGCGATCAGGCCCAGGAATAGGACGCCCGCCGCCACGCCCGGCGTGACCGGCCCGATGACTTGATGCTGGAGTTCAAGCGCGCCCGCGGGCATGACGATTGCCAGCCCGCCCAGGAAAGCCACCAGGCTGACGGCCAGGACGTCGAGGCTGCGCGTGACGACGCGGATCAGGACCGAGTACAGCGCCCAGGTCAGGGCCGCGCCCAGCAAAGCCAGGTTTCCGATGAACAGCTCCGATTTCAGTTGCGTGCTGCGGGGGTCGATGACGGCGATGACACCCAACGTAGATAAAAGCAGCGCGAACAATCTGCGGCGTGTGATCCGCTCGCGCAAGATCCAGGCCGCAAAGAGCAGCACGAAAGCTGGCGTCGCCGACGTGACCAGCGAGCCGTTCGCGGCCGTGGACAGCTTCGTCCCGAGGAACTGCAAGCCGAGCGAGATGCCATAGCCGATCACACCGACGCCGCCGACCTGCCAGAACTGCACTCGCGAGATCTTGAGCCCGCCGCGCATGCTGATCAGCGCCCAGAGAGCCAGCCCGCCGATCAAGAGGCGCAGCGTGATGAGGGCGAACGGCGGTATGACCTCGAGCACCACCTTGCTTACCACATACATGGCGCCCCAGATCGAGGCTGCGCCAAGTCCGCATGCGATCCCGAGAATCTGATTCCGTTGCATGATGCCGG
>DASXQN010000222.1:0-4415 GCA_036507155.1 Anaerolineales bacterium | reverse complement strand
TGTTTTCCATGGACAAGCGCGGGATTATACCGCATCCCTGACCTACCCCTGCCAGGTTTAAGACATAATACTTTCCTAATCGCTCATTCCATAACAGGCATCCGGGAAATTTACAATTTCCAGAAAGAAGCAGTATAATCGTGCCGCCACTCACGAACTGATTATTGATAGCCAATCTCATTGATTGCATCGGGGACGTGCTGAAATTGGCAGACAGGCATGACTTAGGATCATGTGCCGCAAGGCGTGTGGGTTCGACTCCCACCGTCCCCACACCATTCACACAAAGTAGATCGCAAGACGAAGGGACTCCGGAATTGAAAATCGAGAAGAAAATAGAGGACGGCCACGAGGCAAAAGTGGTGGTCGAGGTTGAACAGGAGAAAATGGAGGCTGCCAAACGCAAGGCGGCGCGCCAACTCGCCGAACGCGGCAAGATCGCCGGCTTCCGGCCGGGCAAGGCGCCCTACCCCGTGGTCGTGCGCCAATATGGCGAGGCTGCCATTGCCGAGCAAGCCATCGATTTCCTGGTGGATGAGATCTATCCGCAGGTGCTCGAGCAGGCCGGCATAAAGCCGGCTGCGGCCGGGTCGCTTGAATCCGTCGACGCACTAGAACCGCCCAAGCTAACCTTTCGGGTGCCGCTGGCGCCCGAAGTGGACCTCGGCGACTTCCACAAGGTCCGCATGCCATATGAATGGGCGGCCCCGGGCCAGGCGGAAGTGGACGCGGCCATTGAGGACCTGCGCCAAATGTACTCCACCACGGAGACCGTGGAACGGGAAGTACAGCCTGGCGATTACGTGGTAGTTGACGTCAAGGGTGAGTTGCCCGATGAGAAAGGCGGCGCGGAGGATCGCAGCGCTGCCGTGTCGCGCGAAGGCTTCGCAACTTTGCTGCGCGCAGAGGACCGCGAGGATGAATGGCCGTTTCGCGGATTTGCCAGGGAGCTGACGGGCCTCAACGCCGGTGAATCCAAGAGCATCAAGCACAAGTATGAAAAAACCGACGCGGACGAGGCGCTGCGCGGCAGAGCCGCTACTTTCGAGGCGACAGTCAAGACCGTGCGCGCAGTCACGCTGCCCGAATTGAACGACGAGTTTGCCAAGATGACCGGAGCCGGCGAGACGCTGGATGCGCTTCGACAGGCGATCACAAAGGACGTCGAAGCCCGCTCGCAGGCAGATTATGATGACAAGTACTTTGTCGACCTAATCGAGAAGATCAAGGAGCATGCGATCCTCAAATACGCCCAGCACACACTGGAGCATGAGAGCGAACACGTGCTCGAAGATCTGCAACAGCGCCTGGCGCGGCAGGGCATGGACCTGCCAACCTACTTCAAGATGCGGAACACCACTCAGGAGCAATTCACAGAAGAAGAGGTTCTTCCGGTTGCCCAGAAGCGGCTCGAGCGCTCCCTGATCCTGGACGAGATCGTACGGCGCGAGAAGATCGAGGTGGATGACACGGCGCTCGACTCGGAATTTAACCGCACCGTCAGCGAGCTGCAGATGCAAGGCATGGACATGGGCAAGATCCGCGGTGGACGCCAGGCGCAGCAACGTGTGGCTGAGGCGGTCGCCATGGAATCGGCCAGCCGCCTGCTGACGCGCCGCGCCCTCGACGTCCTCAAGGGGATCGCAACGGGTGAGTACACCCCGCGCCCTGTTGAAAAAGAAAATGCCCAGGCCGGGAAAGATGCCCCGAAGGCGAAGAAGAAGGCGGCTGCCAAGAGCGCGGCGAAATCCGGGGCTTCGCCGAAAAACAAGCCGGCTGCCAAAAAGTCTCCGGCCAAAAAATCAGCCTGAACGTGCCAACGAAGTTTGTTGGTAAAATTAACGAAATTCCAACATTGCTCAAGTATGATTGTCCCAACCTTTAAAGGAGACAACATGATCCCAGAAATCAAAAATGTCATACCGATGGTGATCGAATCATCCGGCCGCGGCGAGCGCGCCTACGATATCTACTCGCTGCTGTTGAAGGAACGCATTGTGTTCCTCGGCACCCCGATCGATGACCAGGTCGCCAACGTGATCGTGGCGCAGCTGCTGTTTCTCAATCACGAGGATACCGAAAAAGAGATCCAGATGTACATCAATTCCCCGGGCGGACACATCTACGCCGGGTTCGCCATTTACGACACGATGAAGATGATCTCGAACCCGATCAGCACCGTGGCGGTGGGCGTGACGGCCTCGTTCGGTACCGTGCTGCTGACCGCCGGGACGAAGGGCCGTCGCTTCGCCCTGCCCCACGCGACCATTCACATGCATCAGCCGCTGGGCGGCGCGCAGGGCCAGGCAACGGACATCGAGATCGCGGCGAAGCAGATCCTGCGCCAAAAGGTCTTGCTTAACGAGATCCTGGCGCGATCCACCGGCCAGCCGTTGGAGGTCGTGGAGCGCGATATCGACCGGGACTTCTATCTCGACGCCAAGCAGGCTGTTGAATATGGCCTGGTGGACGAGGTGCTTGAGGCGCCCGAGAAGACCAAATCAAAAGCTTAACATTCTAGAGGCGACCACGTCCGCTGCGGCTGAGGCGCATACCTGCCGATGCGAAGCCGTGGTCGCCTCTACGTTATAATCCGGCCAGACGTAGTCTGGCTTTTTTGTTGTCCATGCATGCCCGAATGAAATCAGCCATCGCGTTTCAACTTTACGCCATCAAATGCCGCGAGAGATTGACGTGACGTTTTCCATCGTCGCCTGTGATCTCGCAGAACAGACCTGGGGCGTCGCGGTCGCCTCGAAGTTTCCGGCTGTGGGCGCCGTGGTGCCCTGGGCGCAGGCAGGCATCGGCGCGGTGGCGACGCAATCCTATGCCAACACTTCCTTCGGCCCGCGCGGGCTGGCGCTCATGACCACAGGACTTTCCGCCGATCAAACGCTGGCGCGTTTGCTGGAGGATGATCCGGAGCGTGATCTGCGTCAGGTTGGTCTGATCGACGCACAGGGCCGCGCGGCGACGTACTCCGGCAGCGGCTGCCATGTCTGGGCAGGCGGGATCACCGGCGATGGCTTCGCCGTTCAGGGCAACATCCTCGTTGGGGAGCGAGTCGTAAAGGCGCTGGCGAAAGCATTTCTCGCTTCAAAAGGCGACCTCCCAAGCCGGTTGCACGCTGCTCTTTTAGCGGGCGATCGCGCAGGCGGAGATCGACGAGGCCGCCAATCCGCGGCCCTCTACGCGGTCAAGGCCAAGGGCGGCTACGGCGGGTACAACGACCGCTGGCTCGACTACCGGGTGGACGACCACGAAGATCCGGTCCCGCGGCTGGGCGAATTGATTGAAATGCACCGGCTTTATTTTGAAAAGAGCAACGAAGCGGATCGGTTGGTCCTCAAAGGCAGGCAGCTCGTGCGTCTGCAGGCGATACTGCAAAAGCTTTCGTATCTGAGCGCCGAACCGTCCGGCAAGTACGATGAGGACACGCGCGGCGCATTCAGAGCCATGCTTGGCAATGAGAACTTCGAGGAACGTGCCGATCCATCGGCGGGATGGGTGGATAAGCCGGTTTTGGATTTCTTATTCAAGAAGTTTGAGAAATGAGATAGATACAAGGGCCACAAAGCGAACGAGGGTCTTCCTTTGAGTCCGTCGTATCCTTTGTGTTAAGACAACCAAATGCTGCCTCCCACTATCAAATCCCTCATCATAGACATGGACGGCGTGATCTGGAGGGCCGACTCCCCCATCGGCGACCTGCCATCCATCTTCGGCCGGATTCGCGCGCAAGGCGTGAAGTTCGTATTCGCCACCAACAACGGGACCAAGACACCGGAAGAATACCAGGAACGATTGGCAGAGTTCGGGGTGGAGATCGAACCGTGGCAGGTTGTGACGTCTGCCCTGGGAATCGCGTTCATGCTCGCGCAGAGATTTGCGCCAGGCACAAAGGTCTTCATGATCGGCGAGGACGGGATGCGGGTAGCGCTCGAGGAAATAGGGTTTCATATTCTGGCGGCGGAAAACGCCGTGCAGGCTCAAGCATTCGTGATGGGCATCGACCGAGAGATAAACTTCGAGAAGATCGTGGAAGGTACGCTGCTGGTTCGCCGCGGCGTGCCGTTCTATGCTACCAACATGGACAGAACCTTCCCCACCCCGCGCGGCGAGATCCCTGGATCGGGCGCATGGGCATCGATTATTACAACCGCCACGGGGATCGATCCGATCATAGCCGGTAAGCCTTTCCCTTATTTGATTGAGCTATCTCTCGAGCGCCTCGGTACAAAGAAGGAAGAGACTCTCGTGATCGGTGATCGACTTGAAACCGATATCTCCGCGGGCCAGGCGGTTGGATGTCCGTGCGCGCTCGTGCTGAGCGGCGTCTCTACGCGTGCGCAGGCTCAGTCCTGGCAGCCCGCACTGGATTTCATCGCCGCAGACCTGGCTTCGTTGATCGGTTA
>DASXQN010000221.1:0-4145 GCA_036507155.1 Anaerolineales bacterium | reverse complement strand
GGATCATCGGCGTCCCGGACCGCGAGCGCGGCGAAGTGCCGTTTGCGTACCTCGTCCCGGGAGACCCGGCGCCGAGCGAATCGGAAATTCTGGAGGCCTGCCGCGCACGGCTCACCGGCTATCAGCAGCCCCGCGGAGTCCAGTTCGTTCCCAACATCCCGAAGACACCTACCGGGAAAATCCTTAAGGGAGAGCTGCGCCACTGGCAGACGCGTAAGTAACGCACTGCGCCTATGTCGCGGGGGCGGCGCCGGGGCATGTCCGAGTTGCCATAAATATAATTTATGATAATTATAATCTTTATTACATTTACAAATAGGCCTTTCCCCTTGCATAATGAAGTTTGGGGAGGGAACGATGGCAACAGAGACGACGCGGCTGTCCTCGCCGGAAGCAGCAACCGAAGATCACAGAGCGGAATTGAACCGGATTCTTGAGCCGGAGCGGATTGAAATCCTGGCTCCGGTTCGCGGGCCGGTCTCTGAGATTCTTACCACAGACGCGTTGCGGTTCGTGGCGAAGCTCGGGAGACGGTTCGCCGCCGCGCGCGAAGCGCTGCTCGGCGCGAGAGCCGCGCGGCAGGCGGAGATTGACGCGGGCAAGCTGCCCGACTTTCTGCCGGAGACCGAGGAGCTTCGCAGAAGCTCCTGGACCATTGCTCCGATTCCCAAAGACCTCGAAGACCGCCGCGTCGAGATCACGGGTCCGGTGGATCGCAAGATGGTCATCAACGCGCTCAATTCCGGCGCCCGAATGTACATGGCCGATTTCGAGGACGCCCACTCGCCGGTCTGGGAGGCCACGCTCCAGGGCCAGATCAATCTCCGCGACGCGGTGCGCGGCACGATCGAATACGTGAGCCCGGACGGCGCGCTCTACAAGCTGAAGCCGCGCGTCGCGACGCTGCTGGTGCGCCCCCGCGGATGGCACCTGCTGGAAAAACACCTTGCAGTCGACGGCAAGCCGGTCCCCGGAGGCATCTTCGACTTCGCCCTGTTCTTCTTCCACAACGCCAAAGCGCTGATCGAGAAAGGGAGCGGCCCTTACTTCTATCTGCCGAAACTCGAAAGCCACCGCGAGGCGCGGCTTTGGAACGACGTATTTGTCATGGCGCAGGACGAGCTCGGGATTCCGCGCGGGACGATCAAAGCCACCGTGCTGATCGAAACCATTCTGGCCGCCTTTGAAATGCACGAAATTCTCTACGAGTTGCGCGAGCATTCCGCGGGCCTCAACTGCGGGCGGTGGGACTACATTTTCAGCTTTATCAAGAAGTTCAACAAGTATCCTGAGTTCGTTCTGCCCGACCGCGCTCAGGTGACCATGACCACGCACTTTCTGCGCAGCTACTCTTTGCTGGCGATACAGACCTGCCACCGGCGGGGCGCACACGCCATCGGAGGAATGGCGGCCCAGATTCCGATCAAGAACGATCCCGTCGCCAATGAAAACGCCATTCGGAAAGTGATTCTCGACAAAGAACGCGAAGCCGGCGACGGCCACGACGGCACCTGGGTGGCGCATCCCGGGCTGGTGCCGATTGCCGCGAGGGTTTTTGACGAACGGATGCCGGAGGCCCATCAGATCGGCCGTCTGCGCGACGATGTGAACCTAACCGCCGCCGATCTGCTGCGCGTTCCCAAAGGGACCGTCACCGAGGCGGGGCTGCGCACCAATCTCAGCGTCGGCGTGCAATACCTGGAGGCGTGGCTGCGCGGCACGGGCTGCGTTCCACTCTATCATTTGATGGAAGACGCGGCGACTTCTGAAATCTCCCGGGCTCAGGTGTGGCAATGGATCCGGCACGGCGCGCGCCTGGAGGACGGGCGGAGCGTAACGGCCGGGCTGGCGCGGGCACTGCTCGCGGAGGAAATGTCCAGAATCAAGTTCGCGGCGGGCGAATCGCAGTATGCCGCGGGCCGCTACGAACGAGCGAGCGAGATATTCGAGCGACTCATTACGAGTCATGATTTCATCGAGTTTCTAACGATTCCGGCTTATGACTATTTGGGGTGAGCGCCACAAGGAGAAGATCCATGACGGGGAAAATAACGGAAATCACGACCGAGGCGCAGCGAATGGAGAAGGATTGGCGGAGCCAGCCGCGCTGGAGTGGCGTTGTGCGTCCCTACAAGGCGGCCGACGTCTTCCGGCTGCGGGGTTCCGTGCAGATCGAATACACTCTCGCAAAGATGGGGGCCGAGCGACTGTGGAAGCTGCTGCACGCCGAACCCTGCGTATCCGCTCTCGGAGCTTTGACCGGCAACCAGGCGGTACAGCAGGTCAGAGCGGGCCTGCAGGCGATCTACGTCAGCGGATGGCAGGTCGCCGCCGACAACAACGACGCCGGACAGATGTACCCGGACCAGAGCCTTTATCCGGTCACCAGCGTTCCCACGCTGGTCCGCAAAATCAATCACTCCTTTCTGCGAGCCGATCAGATGCAGCATTCCAAAGGCGAACACGGCGTCCATTGGTTCGCGCCGATCGTCGCCGATGGGGAGGCGGGCTTCGGCGGCCCTCTGCACGCCTTTCAATTGGCCAAGTCCATGATCGAGGCCGGAGCCGCGGCGGTCCACTTCGAAGACCAGCTCTCTTCCGCCAAGAAGTGCGGGCACATGGGCGGCAAAGTCTTGGTCCCGACCCAGGAGGCGGTGCAAAGGCTCGTCGCCGCGCGGCTGGCCGCCGACGTCCTGGGGATTCCTCTGCTGGTGGTTGCCAGAACCGATGCCGAGGCGGCGAAGCTTCTGACCAGCGATATCGATCCCAGGGACCACGCCTTCATTACGCCCGAGAGGACTGCGGAAGGTTTCTACCGCGTTCGCCACGGTCTGGAGGCCGCGATCGCGCGGGGGCTGTCCTACGCGCCGTACGCCGACATGCTGTGGTGTGAGACCTCGGAGCCGAATCTGGCGGGAGCGCGCCGGTTTGCCGAAGCGATCCACGAGCAGTTCCCCGGGAAGCTGCTGGCCTACAACTGCTCGCCCTCTTTCAATTGGAAGTTGAAGCTGGACGACGCCACCATCGTCCGCTTCCAAACAGAGCTGGCCGCGATGGGCTACAAGTTCCAGTTCGTCACCTTGGCGGGCTTCCACGCGCTGAACCACTCCATGTTCGATCTGGCCCGGAAGTATGCGCAACTCGGCATGGCCGCATACGCGGAGTTGCAGGAGCGCGAGTTTGCGAGCGAAGCGCATGGGTATGATGCCATCCGGCACCAGGAATTCGTGGGGACTTCCTACTTCGATGAGGTCGCCGAGGTCGTCTCCGGAGGCACGGCCTCCACGCTCGCCTGGACCGGCTCGACCGAACAGGAGCAGTTCCGGAGAGATGTGGAACGGATGGCTGGAGAAGGTGCTCCGTCGCCGCAGGCCATTGCGTCGGAATGATTTGGCAGCCACGGCAGGTTCTTTATGCCGCGGGCTCGGTCCGATTTATTTCGTACACAACCCACGGCACAAACCGAAAGGGCAGATCCTTCGCTACGCTCAGGACGCCGTGGCTACACGGGCAGCGAGCCGATCGTGTCTTCCTGAAAGAACTCCTGAATCATCTCGTCGGGACAATTCGACAACGCCTCGGGCTCGCCGAAGAAGGCGACGTGGCCGTCCTCCAGAAACACCATGCGGTCGGCGACCCTTTTAGCGAGGTGTGTATCGTGCGTAACCACCACGGAGGTCAGCTTCAACTGCCGCTTCAGCCGCTCGATCAGGTCCACGATGTGCTGCGACATCAGCGGGTCGACCATGGTGGTCGGCTCGTCGTAGAGGACGGCCTCGGGCTGCGCGGCGAGCGCGCGGGCGATGGCGGCCGCTCGCTTGATCCCGGTGCTCAGCTCGGCGGGATACGCATCCGCCAGCTCGCGGATTTCGAGCAGGTCCAGCAATCCCGTTACGATCTCCTCGATATTTTCTTCGGTCCAGTTGCGGCGCTCCCGCAGCGGGAAGGCGACGTTCTCAAACACGGTCAAGGAATCAAACAGCGCGCCGGACTGAAACACCATCGTGACCTTGGTGCGAACGCGCTGCAGCTCGCCTTCGGCGTAGTCCGTGATGTCCTCCCCGGCCACCCAGACGCGCCCTGCGTCCGGCTTGAGAAACCCCATGATGTGGCCCAAGGTCACGGACTTCCCCACGCCGCTGCGG
>DASXQN010000220.1:0-3431 GCA_036507155.1 Anaerolineales bacterium | reverse complement strand
CTGGGCGGGCACTGCATCCCGATCGACCCGCTGTATCTCTCGTGGAAGATGAAGTCCTTCAATTACAACGCGCGTTTCATCGAACTGGCTTCCGAGATCAACACCAACATGCCGCGCTACGTCGTCAGCCGGGTGCTGGATGCGATGAACGACCTCGGGAAGACGTTGAAAGGCTCGCGGGTGCTGGTGCTCGGCGCGGCCTACAAGCCGGATATCGACGATGTGCGCGAGTCGCCGGCGCTGGACGTGATCGGCCTGCTGCGCCAGAAAGGCGCACAGGTGGACTATCACGATCCGTATGTGGCCCACATCCATCACGAACGCGAAGGCTGGCACATGGACAGCGTCCAGGACCTGATGCAGGCGGTCGACCGCGCGGACGTCGTGGTGATCGTCACCGATCACAAAGCGTACGATTACGCAGCCATCGTCCAATCCGCGAAGTTTGTCTTCGATACGCGGAATGCCACGGGCAAGCTGGGCATCCATGACGCGAAGGTGGAGCGCCTGTAATGGGACAGTATCTGGTGACCGGCGCGGCCGGTTTCATCGCCGCGCGCGTGATCGAGCTGCTGATCAAGGACGGCCACGCCGTGATCGGCATCGACAACATGAACGATGCCTATGACCCGCGCATGAAGGAATATCGCCTCAAAAAGCTGCAGGCTCTGCCGGGCTTTAAGTTCCATAAACTGGACATCTCGGATAAGTCCATCATCGATGTGTTCAAGCGCGAGAAATTCGGGGCCATCATCAACCTGGCGGCGCGGGCGGGCGTGCGGGCCAGCGTGGAAAATCCATGGGTCTTCGTCGAGACCAACGTGATCGGCACGCTCAACATGCTGGAGATCTGCCGCGAGACCGGCACAAAAAAATTCTTGATGGCCTCCACCTCGAGCATCTACGGAGAGGACCCGCCGTACCCAACGCCGGAGACCGCTTCGAGTGACGGACCGCTCCAGCCGTACGCGGCCAGCAAGAAGGGCGCGGAGGCGATGGCGCACGCGTATCATCACCTGTACGGCATCGACGTGAGCGTGGTGCGCTACTTCACGGTCTATGGCCCGGCCGGCCGCCCGGACCTGGCGCTCTTACGTTTCACGAAATGGATCAGTGAAGGCCAGCCGGTGCGCGTCAACGGCAGCGGCGAACAGTCCCGCGGCTTCACCTACGTGGACGATATCGCGCGCGGCACGATCCTGGCGCTCAAGCCGCTTGGCTATGAGGTCATCAACCTGGGCGGGCATGAGGTGATCACGATCAACGGCCTGATCAAGCTGGTCGAGGACGTGGTGGGCCGCAAGGCCACCGTCGAGCACGGTCCGCCCAACACGGCCGATATGATGAGCAACTGGGCGAACGTCAGCAAGGCCGGACGGTTGCTGGGCTGGGAGCCGCAGGTGGGTCTGCGCGAAGGCGTGACGCGCTTGGTGGAGTGGTATAACGCCGAACGCGAGTGGGCCAGTAAGATCGAAACCCCATAATTCGGAGTGCGGACTTCGGTCCGCAATATCTCCGGCAGACTGCCCCTAAAGGGTGCTTCGCGAAGTCTGCACTCCGATTCTTCTATGTTTCAAAAGATAACCTCCGCCTGGCGTGACGATGACATCCTGCGCCGCGTCGTGCTGAGCAGCAGCGTGCTGTTCAGCAGCAACACGATCAGCCTGGCGCTGAGCGTTGTGCAGAGTATCCTGGCCGCGCGCCTGCTCGGTCCGGCGGGCTTCGGTCTGCTCGCGATCGTGATGGCGTATGCCTCCACCGTGAACGGGCTGTTGTCGTTTCGCATGAGCGAGCTGGTCGTGCGCTATGGGGGTGAATATCTCGAAACCGGTGAAAAGGAAAAGATGTCCGCGCTCGTGAAGGCCGCCGCATTGAGCGAGGCGCTGGTCTCTGCGCTGTCGTTTGTGGTCGTGGTGGTCTCGGCCGGACTGGCAGCCACGTACATCGCCAAGGTCCCCGAGGCAGCCGGCTTGTTCATCCTGTACAGCCTGGGCCTGCTGGCCAACTTCAACGCGGAGACGGCGCGCGGCGTTTTGCAGTCGCTCGACAAGATCAGGCTGGAGGGCGTGATCAATCTCGTGCAGAGCATCCTGACAGCCGCGCTGATCGCCTTCGCGTTTTTCTCCAAAGGCAGTCTGCAATCTGTGTTGTACGCCTATTTGGTCGGAAAGGTGGTGTTGGGACTGGGCATGTTCCTGACCGCCTTCATTCACCTGACGCGCCGACTCGGCATGGACTGGTGGCGCAGCTCCCTCGCCGTGCTGCCGCGCGTCCGCGAGATGACGCGTTTTGCGATCAGTTCCAATTTGAGCGCCACCTTCATCCTCTTGTTCCGCGAGAGCGAGATCCTGTGGGTGGGCTACTTCCTCAGCAGCGAGGCCGCGGGTTATTACAAAGCCGCCTACGCGATCGCAAGCCTGCTGTCCGTGCCGGCCAATCCGCTGATCCTGACGACCTATCCCGAGCTCAACCGGCTGATCGTGCAAAAGGCCTGGCCGCGCCTGCGGGACTTCCTGCGCAAGGTCACTTCGCTCGCCGCGGTGTACAACCTGGCGATCGCCGCCGGCTTCATCTTGTTCGGCCGCTGGCTGTTGGGATTGTATGGCCCCGCGTATGTGGCCGCGTATCCGGCCTTGATCGCGCTGCTGGCCGGCCTGGTCTTCAACTACACATTGTTTTGGAACCGTCCGCTGCTGCTATCGCTCGGTCAGCCCGAATTCCCGCTCACGGCCACGCTCACCGCCGGCCTGGTCAAGCTTTCGCTCGGATTCGGATTTGTGCCGCGCTACGGGTACGTGGCCGAGGCCGCGCTGCTGTCCTTCTATTACATCGCGTCCGTGGGCGCGATCGCCTGGCGCGGAATGAAAGAAATCAGAAATCGGGAGCTTCACCGCGAAGACGCGAAGAACGCGAAGTCCTCTTAATTACGCCTTCGCGACCTTCCTTTCTTCGCGGTTCAAATTGTGATCATGAGAATCGCTGCGATCACCAACTCGCGCTTCCCCTCCTTGACGGCCAACTCGATCCAGGCCATGAAAGTGACGCAAGCCTTGATCGAGCTGGGACACATGCTGCGCGTCTTCGCGCCGGCCGAGGCGGAACTGCCCTCGCCGGAGGCGCTCATATCCCACTACGGGCTGCGCACCGCGCCGTACCTGAAGCTGCTCCCGTCTGTGAGGGGACTCAAACGCCTGGACTTTGTCCTGCATGCCCAGCGCGCTGCGCAAAGATTCAACGCGGATTTGATCTACACGTGGCTGCCGCAGTCCGCGGTGTTGGGATTATGGACGGACCATCCGGTCGTGCTCGAGATGCACGCGGACGCGGCGGGCCGCATGGGCGCCTGGTGGCTGCACCGGTTCTGGGGGGCAAGCGGGCGCAAGTTGATGACGGTCACGACGCAGGCGCTGAGGATCGCGCTGGAGCGAACG